>DATAGN010000498.1:0-13033 GCA_036263715.1 Ramlibacter sp. | reverse complement strand
GTAGGTTAATGGAATGGACGCCCCGCTCCCTACGGCATCTGGAGTGCCAAAGTGGGGGGTGGGAACCGCACCCACTAAAGCGGGAAGGAGCGTCCACCATGAACGTTACAGCAGTCGGTCTTGATATTGCAAAGAACGTTTTCCAGGTCCACGGCGCCAGCGCCAGTGGAAAGCAGGTCGTTCGCAAGAAGCTCAAGCGTGATCAAGTCCTGGCGTACTTCGCCACGCTGCCCGCGTGCGTGATCGGCATGGAGGCCTGCGCCGGCGCCCACCACTGGGCGCGCAGGCTGCAGGAGCTGGGACACACCGTCAGGTTGATCGCACCGCAGTTCGTCAAGCCGTACGTCAAGACCAACAAGAATGACGCGGCCGATGCCGAGGCGATCTGGGAAGCGGTCACTCGACCGAACATGCGGTTCGTGCCGATCAAGACGGTCGAGCAGCAAGCGGTGCTCTCCTTGCATCGCGCGCGCAGCGGCTTCATCAAGGCGCGAACGGCGCAGGCCAACCAAATCCGCGGCTTGCTGGCCGAATTCGGCTTCGTGATTCCGAAGGGCATCCGCCACGTGTTCACCGAAGTCACGCCGTTGATCGAGGATGCAGAACGCGACCTGCCGGGTACGCTGCGAGTTCTGATCGCCAGACTCATGGAGCAGCTGCGGCAGGTGGACCAACAAGCCAAGGAACTGGAGGCGCAGATCCACGCGTGGCATCGACAGAATCCGGCGAGCCGCAAGCTGGAGCAGGTCCCTGGCATTGGCCCACTCACGGCCAGTGCACTCGTAGCGACAGCGGGCGACGCGAGCAATTTCCACGATGGGAGGCAACTGGCCAGCTGGATCGGGGTGGTACCGCGGCAGCACTCCAGCGGCGGCAAGCAGCAGTTGCTGCGCATCAGCAAGCGCGGGGACGTGTACTTGCGTACCCTCATGATCCACGGCGCGAGATCCGTGGTGAAGGTGGTCAAGCGCCAGGCTGCGCCACAGGGGCAGGCGATTTGGCTCAGTGAGCTGATCAAGAGGCGAGGCCCCAACGTCGCTGCAGTTGCCCTAGCCAACAAGAACGCTCGAGTGGCGTGGGCCTTGCTGGCCCACAACTGCGAGTACGACCGGCACTACTCTCAATAACGTCGACCAAGGAGGTCGAGGCAACGTCAAGCGGTTGCTCAGGCGAAGGCAAGTGATGGCACCACAGGTCGGACCGTGACCAGCAAACCCCGCAAAACCCTCGGTGCTTCGAGCACGTTAGGTTGATTGCGGGTCTGGTCAGCTCATTCCATCGGGGACCCAGGCTCAGGCCTGATCAGAGTCCGGATACATGGCTGCAACTGCACCTCGGTACGTCACAACCGGAGCTTGACAAAGCGGGGCGTCCATACATGGGTTGCGCCGGTGGCGCACCCCAACACTCAAGCCACCAACGCCGGCTCCTCCATCGCCTCCATCTGCTCCTCGAGCATCTGCACCTGCCCGCGCCAGTAATCCGAACTGCCGAACCACGGGAAGGCGATCGGAAAGGCCGGGTCTTCCCAGCGCCGCGCCAGCCAGGCCGAATAGTGGATCAGCCGCAGCGTGCGCAAGGGCTCGATGAGCGCCAGCTCCGCGCGGTCGAAGTCGCGGAACTGCTCGTAGCCATCGAGCAAGCCGCCCAGCTGCCGTTGCCGCTGCGAGCGGTCGCCCGACAGCAGCATCCACAAGTCCTGCACCGCCGGGCCCGTGCGCGCATCGTCGAGGTCCACGAAGTGCGGCCCGGCATCGGGTGTCCAGAGGATGTTGCCCGGATGGCAGTCGCCGTGCAGCCGCAGGTGGCGCACGCCGGCGTCGCGAGCCGACGCGAGGCCCGCGTCGATCTGCTTCAACGCCAGGGCGCAGGCACGCTCCCAGTCACCCTGCACGTCCAGCGGGATCGCGTCGTGGGCCAGCAGCCAGTCGCGGGGCTCTTCGCCAAACGCCTGCAGGTCGAGCGCGGGCCGTTCGATGAACGCACTGCGCGCGCCGACCGTGTGCAGGCGCGCCAGGTAGCGGCCGATCCACTCCAGCACCTCGCCGTCGTCCAGCTCGGGCGGGCGGCCGCCGCGGCGCGGTGACACGCTGAAGGCGAAGCCTGCGTGATGGTGCAGCGTGGAGCCTTGCGGTGCGAGGGCCGCGACCGCCGGAACTTCGGCTTCCTCCAGTTCACGCGCGAACGCGTGTTCTTCGAGGATCTGCGCCTCGCTCCAGCGCTCGGGCCGGTAGAACTTGGCGACGACGACCTGCGCGCCCTCGAAAGGCTCCTCCAGGTGCACCTGGTACACCCGGTTCTCGTAGGAGCTCAGGCCGAGCAAGCGCCCGTCGCCGTAGAGTCCCACCTGCGCCAACGCGTCCAGCACGACGTCGGGCGTGAGGGTCTCGTAGGGATGACGGGCGCTGTGTTCGGTCATGGGGACGGCCCTCCGTGCTGCGCACTGCGGGGCTATGAGCCTTGGGGCGGCCCGGCGGCTCACCCGGCATTGTCGCCGCAGGCCATCACTTCACGTTGATGGTGACGTCGATGTTGTTGCGGGTCGCGTTCGAGTACGGGCACACCTTGTGCGCCTCGGCCACGAGCTGCTCCGCCTTGGCGCGCTCGAGGCCCGGCACGGAGATGTTCAGCCGCACGGAAATGCCGTAGCCCAGCTGCGTCGGACCAAGGTCCACTTCCGCATCGATGGCGGTTTCGGCCGGCACCTGCACGCCCACCTTGGGAGCCACGGCCTTCATCGCGCCGAGGAAGCAGGCCGAGTAGCCGACGCCGAACAGCTGCTCGGGGTTGGTGCCCTGGCCGGCGCCGCCGGGCGAGGACAGCTTGACCTCGATGCGGCCGTCGTCGGAGCGGCCGGTGCCTTCGCGGCCGCCGGTGGCGTGGGTGCGGGCGGTGTAGAGGACCTTGTCGAGTTGCGTGGGCATGCGTTTTCCTTTGGACGGAGTGATGCTTCTTGCGAAGCGGGAGGGGTTCAGGCCGCGAGCCGTTCGCGCAGCGTGCGCACGTCGCGGGTGAGTTGCAGCAGTTCGGGAATGGAGCAGCCACTGGCGGCGAGGACGCAGCCCGGGACCCTGGCGGCCCTGGCCTTGAGCTTGCGGCCGGCGGCGGTGAGGTGCACGTGCACGCGGCGTTCGTCCTCCACCGCGCGCATGCGGCTGACCAGTCCTGCGCTTTCGAGGCGCTTGAGCAGCGGCGTGAGCGTTCCGGAGTCCAGGTACAGGCGCTGGCCGAGTTCGGAGACCATGAGGCCGTCACCTTCCCACAGCACCAGCATGACCAGGTACTGCGGGTACGTGAGGCCCAGCTCGTCGAGCAGCGGCTTGTACAACTTGGTCATGGCCAACGAGGCCGAGTACAGCGCGAAGCACAGCTGGTGGTCGAGCAGCAGCGCGTCGTCGGGGGAGAGCTTGGCGCTCGGCATGGCGTGAACTGTAGCTCCAAATTGAATTGCGTGCAACTGAACGGCGCCGTCGTCATTCCCGCGGAGGCGGGAATCCAGGGCTCCAGAAAAGGGAAAGGCGCCGCGGCGCCTCTTCGAAGCTCTGGATCCCCGCCTGCGCGGGGATGACGGCTACTTCCCCGAAAACCGCGCCGCCCGCTTCTCCCTGAACGACAGCACGCCTTCCTTCGCATCCTCGCTGGCCGACAGCCGCTGCTGCACCGACACCATCTCGGCCATCGCCTCCAGCGGACCGCGCTCCACCGCCTTCAGGGCATTCAGGCGCGTGGCCACCACGGCCAGCGGCGCCTGCGCGGCGACGGCTTCGGCAATGCGGATCGCCTCCTGCAACTGCTGCCCCTTGGGCACCACCTTCTGCACGAAGTGCAGCCGCAACGCCTCGGCCGCGTCGAACTCGTCGCCCGTCAGCAGGTGCAGCATCGCGTTGCCGAGTCCCGCACGTTCCGCCATGCGCAGCGTCGCGCCCCCGGTGGCCATGATCCCGCGCTTGACCTCCAGCTGCGAAAAGCGGCAGTCGTCGGCGGCCACGACGATGTCGGCCGCCAGCATCAGCTCGATGCCCAGCGTGAAGGTGATGCCCTGCACGGCGCACACCATCGGCTTGGTGCGGCGCCGATAGCCCGGCGTACCCAGGTTCAGCGGCTCCACGTGGTCCTGCGGCCAGAGCTTCTCGCCCTTTCGCATCGACTCCGCGATCAGCGGCAGGTCCAGGCCGGCGGTGAAGTGCTCGCCATGCGCGAACAGCACGCCGACGCGCAGGCTGGGCTCGTCGTCCAGCAAGGTGTACGCTTGCGCCAGTTCGCGGAACATGCGCGGCGTGAAGCCATTGCGCTTGGCCGGCCGGTCGATGCCGACCAGCAGCAGGGGGCCGCGGCGCTCGGTGGTGATGGTGCCCTCGAAGGGCGGCGTGGCGTGGTCCATGCGCGCATTAAAGCAGCCACGCACCCGCGCGTGCCACGATTTTCCGGACCCGGAGCGAGGAGACCAACCATGAGCGCTTCCCTTCCCCAGGCGGTGGATTACGTCGTCGTCGGCGGCGGCTCGGCCGGCTGCGTGCTGGCCGCGCGCCTGTCCGAGGATCCCGAGGTGCAGGTCGCGCTGCTGGAGGCGGGGCCGCCGGACACCAGCGTCCTCATCCACTGCCCCGCGGGCCTGGCCATGTTGGCCAGGAACGGCCAGGCGAACTGGAGTTTCCAGACCGTGCCGCAGGCCGGCCTGAACGGACGCCGCGGCTACCAGCCGCGCGGCAAGGTGCTGGGCGGCTCCAGCTCGGTCAACGCGATGATCTACGCGCGCGGACACCGGGCCGACTACGACGGCTGGGCGGCCGAAGGCAACAGCGGCTGGTCCTTCGACGAGGTGCTGCCCTATTTCCGCAAGGCCGAGCACAACGAGCGCGGTCCCAATGCTTTCCACGGTGTGAACGGGCCGCTGAACGTGATGGACCTGCGCAGCCCGCATCGCTTCGGCCCGGTGTTCGTGGAGGCGGCAAAGCAGGCGGGCTTCCCCGAGAACCGCGACTTCAACGGGCCCGAGCAGGAGGGCGTGGGCTCCTACCAGGTCACGCACAAGGACGGCGAGCGATTCAGCGCGGCCAAGGCCTACATCGCGCCGAACCGCTCACGGCCCAACCTGCACGTGATCACCGACGCGCATGCGAGCCGCATCCTGCTGGAGGGCCGGCGCGCCGTCGGCGTCGCCTACCGCCACGGGGGCAAGCAGCACGAGATCCGCGCGCGCCGCGAGGTGCTGCTCAGCGCCGGTGCGCTGCTGTCGCCGCAGCTGTTGATGCTCTCCGGCATCGGGTCAGGGGCGCACCTGCAGGAGCACGGCATCGCCGTCGCGCACGACCTGCCCGGCGTCGGGCGGAACCTGCAGGACCACATCGACGTGGTGCAGGTGGTCGATGCGCCCCACCTCACGGACCTGTTCGGCCTGTCCGCGCGCGGCATCGCCAACGCCTTGAAGGGCATCCTCGAATGGCGCCGCAGCCGCAGCGGCCTGCTGACCACCAATTTCGCCGAGGCGGGCGGCTTCGTGCGCAGCGCGCCCGGCGAGCCGATTCCGGACCTGCAACTGCACTTCGTCATCGGCAAGCTCGTGAACCACGGCCGCACGACCACCTTCGGCCACGGCTACTCCTGCCACGTCTGCCTGCTGCGGCCCCGCAGCCGCGGCACGATCACGCTGGAGAAAGCCGACCCGCTGGCGGCACCGCGCATCGACCCCAACTTCCTGTCCGATCCCGACGACGTGCAGCGGCTGGTGCGCGGCTTTCGGCTCATGCGGCACATCCTGGCGCAGCCGGCCCTGGCGGGCTATCGCGGCAAGGAGCTGGCGAGCTCGGCCAGCGCCCGTGACGACGCGCAGATCGAGGCCTTCATCCGAGCCAATGCGGACACGATCTACCACCCGGTGGGCACCTGCCGCATGGGCCGTGGCCCGCTGGACGTGGTCGACCCGCAGCTGCGCGTGCACGGCATCGATGCCCTGCGCGTGGTGGACGCCTCCATCATGCCGGCCATCGTCGGCGGAAACACCAACGCACCGGTGATCATGATCGGCGAGAAGGCCGCGGACCTGGTCCGGCAATCCGCGCGCGCACCGCGTGAAGCAGTTCACGTTATCGCCGAGCCCCTGCCCGCTTAAGGTTTCTTGAAGGTTTGCTTAAGGGCTTCTTCAGAACGCGGGCGAGGCCGCGTTCCTAGACTTCTTTCCACGGCATCCCGCCGACATCCAGAGTGAAAGAAGACCATGCAGATCACCTCGCAAGAACTTGACCACGTCGCGGCCGCGCAGGCGCCGCGCTTCGACATGTACTCCGGCATCCACAAGGCGCTGCGCGCCCTGATGGCGGACACGCTGCTGGCCCTGGGCCGGATGGACACCGACGACGAGCTCGCGCTGGCGCAGGGCACCGAGCGCGTGATGCAGCTGCTTGACGCCTGCCGCTCGCACCTGCACCACGAGAACGCCTTCGTGCACGCGGCCATCGAAGCGCGCGCGCCGGGCGCCAGCGACCGCATCGCGCACGAGCACGGCGAGCACGAGCAGCACATCGCGCAGCTCGCGCAGCAGGTCGCGGCGCTGAGGTCGGCCCCGCAGCCCGAGCGCTTCGGCCGCGCCCAGGGGCTGTACCGCGCGCTCGCCCTGTTCGTGGCCGAGAACTTCCAGCACATGCACGTGGAAGAGACGGCGCACAACGCGGTGCTGTGGGCGCGCTATACGGACGCCGAACTGGTCGCGATCCACGACGCGCTGGTGGCTTCGATCCCGCCGCACGAGATGATGCTCACGGTGCGCTGGCTGGTGCCGTTCATGAACCCGATCGAGCGCTTGATGCTGCTGTCGGACATCCGCGGCAAGGCGCCGGCGGAGGCGTTCCAGGCGATGCTGGAGGTGGTGCGGCCGCACCTGGATGCGCAGGAGTGGGCGAAGCTGGCGCGTGGGTTGGGGCTGCCGCCGGTGCCCGGCCTCATGGAAGCTTGACCAGCTCCCGTAGGTCGGGGTGAGCGCCGAAGGCCGAACCCCGACACAGGCGCGCCACTTCGTCGGGGTTCGGCGCCGCAGGCGCGCTCACCCCGACCTACGAGGAGACCAGCTCGACGGGCCGTGACAAAACCAACCGAAACCGCCCCCGCCCCGTCTTCTCGATCCGCACCGCCTGTTTCGGCTGCTCCGCCAGCCGCCTTTGCAACAGCAGCAAGCGCGCTTCCAGGTTGTCGCTGATGTCCGGCAGCCGCAGCGAGGCATCGAGCCGCAGCTCGCGGTTGCTGAACTCGGTGCGCCCCAGCTGCTGGTGATCGCGCAGCAGCTTCCACAGGATCGCACCGGCCACGCCCTTGATCAGGTAATCGTCGCCCAGGAAGATGCTGTCGTTCGCCGCGAAGTGCCGCACCACGAGCGGCGCAACGGCCGCCGGCGCTGCCGGGTCGGCCTGCAAGGGCGCTGCCGCCGAATCCGCGGACTCGTTGGCCGCCTGCATCAACTCGATCGCCGCGCCCAGGTGGCCGGCGATCGCCACCAGCGCGTCCTCGTCCTCGTAGCTGAATTGCGTTTCCTGCGTGCTCTCCACGAACAGCACGCCCAGCATCCGGCCGCCATTCACGATCGGCACCGCCAGCTGGCTGTGGGGCTGCGCGAGGCCGGGGTACGGGATCTCGGTGGCCGGCGCGTAGTCCGGCACGTTGGCATCGAAGCTGCTGCGCATCGCCTGCGTGTACAAGGCCGCATTGGTCACATGGCCGATGCGCACGGGCGTGCGTTCCTTGGCGGCGACGCCGATCACGCCCTGGCCGACGCCGATCTCCGAGCCGACGCCCGAGGTGGGGTAGCCGCAGCTCGCCACCGTGTACAGGCGCTGCGCCGACGCGTCGAGCATCAGCACCATCGCGTGGCGGATGCCCAGGTGGTCGTTCAGGCTGGCGAGCACCGCATTGAGCAGTTCGTCCAGCGAGGCGCAACGTGCCATGCGCTCGCTGGCGCGCCGCACGGCCGCCAGCCGTCCCGCGCGCGGCGGCGGCGCCGGGATGCCGACCGGTTCGCCTTCCAGCGCCTCGACCCGCTCCACTTCGTACACGTCCGAGCCGAGCAGGCGAAAGACGTCCTGCATGCCGCTGTGCGAAGCGATGCCCGCCAGCTGGGCCCGCATGCCTTCGAACAGCGGCCCCGCGGTTTCGGTGCGCAGGTAGCGGATGTGGAGGCGGTAGAACTTCGCCGTGCGCGGATCGACCAGCAGGGCCGTGGCATACGGGTTGGCCAGGATGTTCTGCCGCGTCTTGTTGAAGAACTGGAAGGACAGCGCCACGTGGCGCTCGTCGGCATAGAACACCTGTGAGATGTAGGCCACGTTGGGCGTGCCGTCGGCCGCGCAGGTGGCGACCACCGCCGGGATGTCGCCCTCGAAGCAGGCGCGGATGTCTTCCAGCGCCGCGTCGCTCACGTGCGGCTCCCCAGCGCGGTGCCCGCGCGCGGCCCGGGCGTCTGCTCGTACGCCTGCTCCGGCGTGAAGCGCACGGCGATCACTTCCTCCAGCTTGTGCGCGAGCAGGGCCCCCGCGAGCCCCGCGAAGTAGCCGATCTGCTGCAGCTCGGTTTCCATCGACGCCAGGTAGCGCGCCAGCGCCGGCGCGTCGTCGGCGGTGGCAGGCCGCAGCTCGACCCGGGACGCCTTGAGTTGCACGCTGCGGTGCGTGGACGGTTCGCTGAACACCACGGCGACCTGGCCGGTGGCCGCGAGGTCCTGCAGGAGCTGGCGCGATTGCGGCCGTGACAGGAAGACGGTGATGTCCTGCCCCTGGGCCTCTACCCGGCTGCCGACCGCCCGCATGATGCTCGGGCGCAGCTTCGCGTCGCGCGACGCGACGATCACCGACACGCCACGGGCCATGAAGGCCAGGAGCTCGGGCGGCAGCTGCGCGGCCATGGCTTCAGGCGGAAAAACGCTTGCGCGTGAGCGCCAGTGCGACCCAGAAGGCTGCCACCGCATACGCCGCCAGCACCAGCAGGTGCTGCAGCGAGCGCTCCGGCCAGCGGTCCATGAACATCGGCCGCACCAGTTCCACCGCCGCCGTCAGGGGCAGCCACTGCGCGAACACGCGCACCGCCTCGGGCAGCTGGTCGAGCGGGAAGAACACTCCCGACAGGAACATCATGGGCGTGAGGAACAGGGTGAAGTAGTAGGTGAAGAAATCGTAGCCGTTGGCCAGCGCGTTGAAGATCAGGGCAATGCAGGAGAAGGTGACGCCCGCGGCCAGCAGCACGAACCAGGCGACCAGCAGCTTGGGGCTGTGCGAGATGCCCAGCGCCAGCATCACCAGCAGGATGGCCGTGGACGTGAAGATCGCCTTGTAGGCGGCCCACAGCATCTCCGCCGTCACCACGTCGTCCAGGCCGATGGGCGCATTCATGATGCCGTCCCAGGTCTTCTGCACGTGCATGCGCGAGAAGGCGGAGTACAGCGCCTCGAAGCTGGCGGCGTTCATCGCGCTCATGCAGATCGAGCCGCTGGCCAGGAACAGCAGGTACGGCACCTCGGCGCCCTGCACGCGCACGCTGCCGACCAGCGCGCCCATGCCGTAGCCGAAGGCCACCAGCCAGATCAGCGGCTCGGCGATGTTGCCGATCAGGCTGGGCAGCGCCAGCTTGCGCCAGACCAGCAGGTTGCGGCGGAACACCGGCCACCAGCGCAGCGACAGCACCGGCGGCCGCCACGGGGAAACATGCTTCATCCACCCTCCCGGATCTGGCGGCCGGTCAGCTTGAGGAACAGGTCCTCCAGGTTCGCGGGCCGATGCAGCGTGCGCAGCCGCGGGTGCTCGCGCCCGAGCGCCTCCAGCAGCGGCCGCGCATCCTGCGTGTAGAAGAACACCGTCTCGCCGCTCACTTCGGTGCGGCCGGCCAGCGCCTTCAGGGGCGACTGCGCCAGCGACAGCGCACCGTTACCGTACGCCTCCACGACGTCGGGCTCCAGGTGCTGCGCGATCAGGTCGCGCGGGCGCCCCTCGGCGATCTTGTGCCCGTGGTCCAGCACCAGGAGGCGGTCGCACAGGCGCTCGGCCTCGTCCATGAAGTGCGTGGTCAGCAGGATCGCCTTGCCTTGCTGCAGCAGCACCTGCAGCCGCTCCCACATCAGGTGGCGGGCCTGCGGATCGAGGCCGGTGGTCGGCTCGTCGAGCAGCAGCAAGCGCGGGTCGTTGACGAGCGCACGGGCCAGCGACAGGCGGCGGCGCATGCCGCCGGACAGCTCGCCCGGCTTGGCATCGGCCTTGTGCGCGAGCGCGGCAAAGTCCAGCAACTGCGGAATGCGCTCGCGGATGCGCTGCTCGGCCATGCCGAAGTAGCGTCCATAGACGAGCAGGTTCTCGGCGCAGCTGAAGTCGGGGTCGAGGGAATCGAACTGGCTCACCACCCCCAGCTGCGCCTTGATCTTCAGGGCATCGCGCGGCATCTGCAGCCCCAATGCCGTGATCTCCCCCTCATCGGGCGCCGTGAGGCCGAGGCACATGCGGATGGTGGTGGTCTTGCCGGCGCCGTTCGGGCCGATCACGCCCAGGCATTCGCCGGGTGCGATCTGGAAGGAGAGGCGGTCGACGACGGTGGCGGTGCCGTAGCGCTTGGTGAGCGTCCGGGCGTCGAACAGGGGGTCGGTCATGGGCGGCGGCTATTGTGTCGCAGCCGGGCAGACGCCGCCCGGCAGGGCAGGGCCGCCGTAGAATTTTCGTTTTGCCGACCAGGACGACGCTTGTTCCCACTGCTGCCGCCGCTGCCGATCACGCAGCAATACCTGCTGCCGAAGAAGCTGCTGACCATCCTGGCGGGCAAGTTCGCTTCCGCGCGGCTGGGAAGCCTCACGACGGCCACCATCCGCCGCTTCGTCGCCCACTACAAGGTCGACATGAGCGAGGCGGCCGACCCGCGCATCGAGAGCTACGCCAGCTTCAACGATTTCTTCACCCGGCCGCTGCGCGAGGGCGTGCGGCCGATCGCGGCGGCGCCTTTCGTCTGCCCGGTGGACGCCGCCATCAGCCAGTTCGGCCCGATCGAGCGCGACCAGATCTTCCAGGCCAAGGGCCACAGCTATTCCACGCGCGCGCTGGTGGGCGGCGACCAGCACCTGGCCCACCGCTTCGACCACGGCCACTTTGCCACCCTGTACCTGGCGCCGCGCGACTACCACCGCATCCACATGCCGTGCGACGGGCGCCTCACGCGCATGATCTACGTGCCGGGCGACCTGTTCTCGGTGAACCCGCTCACCGCGCGGCACGTGCCCACCCTGTTCGCCCGCAACGAACGCGTGGTCTGCGTGTTCGAATCGGACCACGGCCCCATGGTGATGGTGCTGGTGGGCGCCACCATCGTCGGCAGCATGGCGACCGTGTGGCACGGCGTGATCAACCCGCCGCGCACGCGCGAACCGCGCGAATGGCGCTACGACGACCAGCCCGTCGTGCTGCGCAAGGGCGAGGAGATGGGGCGCTTCCTGCTGGGCTCCACGGTGATCATGCTGTTCCCGCAGAACGTGCTGACCTTCACGCCGGACTGGGCCGCCACCCGGCCGGTGCGCCTGGGCGAAGCCATGGCGACCGTGATCGAGACCGAAGCCGCGCTGTGACGGGTCTGCTCGACCGTGGCGCCTCTTGCCAATGGGTGATTGCGAACCGCGGCCACAAGGTGTAACTTCCGGCCTCCCAGGAGCCAAGCACGATGAACTACCGGTGTCCCCAGTGCCGCCACATGCTGAAGGTGCGCAGCCTGTTCTTCCGCGACATCTCCACCTGCAGCCATTGCGGGCAGAAGGTGGTGCTGGGCGACTTCCTGGCCTTCTCGATGGCCGCGCTCACGATGGCCGTGTCGGCGCTCACCGCGCTGTACATCCTGAACCAGCAACTGGACGAATACTTCGTCGCGGCCGGCTACGCGGTGTCCATCGGGATGGTGTCGGGGCTCGTGGTGCTGTTCCTCCTCGGGCGTGCCACGCCGTTCCGGCGCGCCGGCCGGCGCCGCGCGGCGCCCGTCGCCGAAGCGCAGCCCACCCCGAAAGCGCAGTAGCCCCGGCTACTGGAAGGCCACTTCGTCGAAGCTGCGCAGCTTGCGGCTGTGCAGCCGCTGCGATCCTTGCTCCCGCAGGATCTCGATGGCCCGCATGCCGATGCGCAGGTGCTGGTCGACCCGCTCGCGATAGAACTGGTTGGCCATGCCGGGCAGCTTGATCTCGCCGTGCAGCGGCTTGTCGCTGACGCACAGCAAGGTGCCGTAGGGCACGCGGAAGCGGAAGCCGTTGGCGGCGATCGTGGCGCTTTCCATGTCCAGCGCCACCGCGCGGCTTTGCGAGAAGCGCCGCTGCGGCTCGTTGCCGGGCAGCAGCTCCCAGTTGCGGTTGTCGGTGCTGGCCACGGTGCCGGTGCGCATGATGCGCTTGAGGTCCGCGCCCTTGCACTGCGTGACGTCCTCCACCGCCTGTTCCAGCGCCACCTGGATCTCGGCCAGCGCCGGGATCGGCACCCACAGGGGCAGCTCCTCGTCAAGCACGTGGTCCTCGCGTACGTAGCCGTGGGCCAGCACGTAATCGCCCAGCTGCTGGCTGTTGCGCAGTCCGGCGCAGTGGCCGAGCATCAGCCACGCATGCGGGCGCAGTACCGCCACGTGGTCGGTGATGTTCTTCGCGTTGGCGGGCCCGACGCCGATGTTGACCATGGTGATGCCGCCGTGCCCCGGGCGAATCAGGTGGTAGGAAGGCATCTGCGGCAGCCGCGGCGGCGGCGCGCCCCAGGCGTCCATCGGCTCCTGCCCCAGCCCCAAGCGGCGCGTGACCACGTTGCCGGGCTCGACGAAGGCGATGTATTCGCTGTCGGCGCGCTGCATCTCCTCGTGCCCGAGCTTGATGAACTCGTCGATGTAGAACTGGTAGTTCGTGAACAGCACGAAGTTCTGGAACCAGTCGGGCGTGCTGCCCGTGTAGTGGCGCAGGCGGTGCAAGGAGTAGTCCACGCGCGAGGCGGTGAACAGCGACAGCGGATACGGCTGGCCGGCGTCGTGCCGCATCGTGCCGTTGGCGATGCCGTCGTCCATG
>DATAGN010000497.1:0-1923 GCA_036263715.1 Ramlibacter sp. | reverse complement strand
AAGCCCGCGTCTCCTCCTTTACTTCGCCCAGGCGGGCTGCCCCTTCCCGGGCCTCCATGACTCGCACTTACTGCACACACGCTGGGGTGCGCCGATACAAGTTATCGCCGAGCATCGTCTCCTCCACCGAGCCGAGCAAAGAGCTCAGATGCTGGAGGGTCAGGGTGGGGCAGCCCGCCTCGGCGAAGTAAAGGAGGAGACTCCGGCTTCAGCCGGAGTCGGGGGACATTCGCCGAGGCGGGCTGACCCACCCTGGCCCGGAGCGAGGCACTGACGGCGAAGTGCGAATCTAATGCGTGACCACCGACCCACGGTCGCCGATCAGCTGGTCCAGGGTCGCCAGCAGGGCGTTGGGGTCGACGGGCGCGACCATGTAGGCGTCGCCACCCGTGTTCATGCCCTGCTGCTGGTCCTCGCGGCTCACGAACATGGCCGAGACGTACACCACCGGCAGCTGGGCCGTCGCCGGCCGGCCGCGCACGAGGCGGCACACCTCGTAGCCCAGCAGGTCGGGCAGGTGCACGTCCAGCACCACGGCGGAGACGAAGTCCACCAGCTCCAGCGCTTCCGCGCCGCCCGCGGCCTCGACGATGTTGAAGCCGGCGGCCCGCAGCGAACGCGCGGTGGCATAGCGCGACGACGCGTTGTCGTCCACCACCAGCACGCTGTGCGCCGTCCGGTCGATCATGGCTTGCATGCACTCTCCTGTGCCGCAAGTGTAGTGGGGACGCGCAGGCTGCGCGACACCGCCGCTTCGGAGAGTCGCTTATGCTGGCCGCATGCACCTGGTGCAGATCCTCCTTCCCCTGGTCGCCTCCGGGGGCGAGCGCCTGCCGCAGGCGCTTTTCGACGCCGTCCGCCAGGAGCTCGTCGACCGCTTCGGCGGCCTCACCGCGTATTCCCGCGCGCCGGCCAAGGGGCTCTGGGTGGACGAAGACGGCCAGGGAGTCGAGCGCGACGACATCGTGGTCTACGAAGTGATGGTCGACACGCTGGACCGCGGCTGGTGGGCGAACTACCGGCAGGAGCTCGCCCGGCGTTTCCGGCAGCAGGAGCTGGTGGTGCGGGCGCAGGCGACGGAGTTGCTGTAGCTACACTGCGCTGGAAAGCCTGTTGGGGTGCCTGCGGCAACCCAACCTACGAAAAAGACTGGACGCATGCTGGACATCGCTGTCATCGGACTCGGCTGGTGGGGCCGCATCATCGTGGACCTGGTGCGGGGCAGCGACAAGCTGCGCGTGGTGCGCGTGGCCGACGTCGACCCGAAGGCGGCCGGCTTCGCACAGGAGCGCGGGCTGCCCTGCTCCACCCGCTTCGAGGACGTGCTGGCCGATCCTGCGGTGCAGGCGGTCGTGCTCTGCACGCCGCACACGCAGCACACCGACCAGATCGTCGCCGCGGCGGCCGCCGGCAAGCACGTCTTCTGCGAGAAGCCGCTCTCGATGACCCGTGCCGACGTGCTGCGCGCAATCCAGGCGGTCGAGAAGGCGGGCGTGGCGCTGGCCGTCGGCCACGAGAAGCGCTTCGAGCCGCCGATCCTGGAGCTCATGCGGCTGCTGCGCTCGGGTGCATTGGGCACGCCGCTGCAGGTGGAAGCGAATTTCAGCCAGGACAAGTTCCTGGCCCTGGCCGACGACAACTGGCGCCTCTCGGGCAAGGAGGCCCCGGCCGGTCCGATGACGGCAACGGGCATCCACCTGCTGGACCTGTCCATCGGCGTGTTCGGCGAAGCGGAGACTGCCTATTGCAGCGTGCGCCAGCTGGGAAGCAAGCTGCGCAACGGGGACACGCTGGCGGCGCTGGTCACGTTCAGGCGTGGCGGCCATGCGCTGATCACGGCCATCCTGGCGACGCCCTTCGCCGGACGCTTCGCGGTGTACGGGTCGCAGGGCTGGGCGGAGGTGCGGGACAAGACGCACCCTG
>DATAGN010000496.1:0-4412 GCA_036263715.1 Ramlibacter sp. | reverse complement strand
TCAAGGCTGTCGAACTCGAGTACCGCTACGCCGAGGACACCATGCCCCGCGGCGTGCTGGGACTCAATGCCTCCATGTTCAAGGGCTACCTGCGCTACATCGCCAACCGGCGCGCCACGCAGATCGGCCTGGAAGCGCTTTTCCCGAACGAGGAAAACCCCTTCCCCTGGATGAGCGAAATGATTGACCTGAAGAAAGAGCGCAATTTCTTCGAAACCCGCGTGATCGAATACCAGACGGGTGGAGCTCTTTCCTGGGATTAATACGGCAACTGCGAGTGAGTTTGGATTAGCGCCCGTACGCACCACTGCACGAAGAGGCAGGGGCGTCGCGGGCGAAGGTGTTCGTGGGGCTGGGCTTTCGAGCCCAACCGCACGGATCGCTTCGCGTCACCAACAACGCGCGAAGTGCTCTTTGGTTGATGTTTGAGTCAACTTGTACAGGAGAAACTGAAATGGCAACTGCGAAGAAATCGGCCGCGAAGAAGACCACGGCCAAGAAGACCACCGCCAAGAAGGCGACCGCGAAGAAGACGACGGCGAAGCGCCCGGCAGCCAAGAAGTCGGCAGCCAAGCGCCCGGCCGCGAAGAAGGCCGCGGCCAAGCGCCCGGCGGCGAAGAAGTCTGCGGCGAAGCGCCCGGCGGCGAAGAAGACCGCGGCCAAGCGCCCGGCCGCGAAGAAGTCCGCCGCGAAGAAGACGACGGCGAAGAAGGCCACCGCCAAGAAGACGACTGCGAAGAAGTCTTCCGGCGGCGCGCGCAAGACCGCTGCCAAGAAGAGCACCGCCAAGAAGGCTGCGAAGAAGTCTTCCGGCGGTGCGAAGAAGGCTGCGTCCGGCTCTGGCTCTGGCTCTGGCTCCGGCTCCGGCTCTGGCGGCGCGAAGCGTGCTTCCTCTGGCGGTGCGAAGAAGGCTGCGAAGTCCTCTTCCGGCGGTGCGTCCTCCGGCGGCTCTGCCGCTGCGGCGCCTGCGCCTGCGGCCCAGACCACTCTGAACCCGCAGGCCGCCTGGCCTTTCCCGACCGCCGCCAAGCCGTAAGGCCTGGCGCGCAGGCCGCTCGCGCGGCCGGCGAACCGGTCGGTGGTTCGACCCACGCCACGGGGCTTGCCCCGTGGCGTTTTTCATGGCGCCTTTGGCTAAGCTGCGTGCATGCAAGCCGACCTGTTCGGAGTTCCCCCGCCTGCGGCACTGCCGCCGGGCATGCGTTACGAAGAGGACTTCCTCTCGCCCGCGGAGGAAGCGGCGCTGGTCGCCATCATCGAGAAACTGCCGCTGGCGAACATGAAGTACCAGCAGTACACCGCGCTGCGCCGCGTGGTGAGCTATGGCGGGCAGTACGACTTCAGCGCGCAGAAGCTGAACGACGCGGAGCCGCTGCCGGCATGGCTCGACCCCTTGCGCGAGCGGGTCGGCGCGTGGGCCGGCATCGACCCGGCGAAGTTCACGCAGGCGCTCGTCGCCGAATACGCGCCGGGCACGCCGCTCGGCTGGCACCGCGACGTGCCGGACTTCGAGGACGTGGTGGGGATTTCGCTGCTCAACGACGCCGTGATGCGCTTTCGGCCCTATCCGCCGGAGAGCGGGACGAAGAAGGACATCCTGAAGGCGACGCTGGCACCGCGGTCGATCTACCTGCTGCGCGGCGCGTCAAGGTGGCAGTGGCAGCACGCGGTTTCGCCGACGAAGCAGCTGCGGTATTCGGTGACGCTGCGGACCGCGTCGCAAAGGCGGTGAAGAGGTGGAGGGGAACGGCGGGGTTCGCCTTCGGGCTCACCCCGCCCTACGGGGCCCGGTATCGCGTAGGTCGGGGTGAGCGCGCAGCCGAACCCCGACGCCCGGCCGTCCGTAGGGTGAGATGCGCGCGAAGCCGCACCCCACGCGGTCTGCTACCTCTCCTCCGCCGCCAACTGCATCCTCCGGCGCAACCTCGCCGCTTCCTCCGTCGCCCCCGCCTTCTCGGCCCACATCGCCTGCGCCCCCAGCCACGCCATGACGGCGCGCCGCCAGCCCTGCTCCGACGCGGTCTGTGTCGCGACCTGCAGCACGTCCGGGTCGGCCTTCTCGGTGCGCAGCAACACCGCCGCGGCGATGACGCGCGACAGCGGGTTTTCGATCTTCTTCAACGCGGCGCCGCCTCCGGCGCCGGCCACGATGCCGCGATAGGCCTCCGGCAGCAGCTTGGCCTGCTCCGGCGTCGCGCGGCCCGCCAGGAAGTCGGCGTAGGCGCGCTCCTCGTCGCCGGCATCGCGTCGCAGCGGCTCGAACCCGGTGCAGGGCGCGAAGTCCAGGCTGGCCACGCGCACGGCGCAGCGCGTGAGCTCCGCCCGCGCGACGAGCGAAGGATTGGCGGTGCTCGCCGTCTCGCTGCGAAAACGGGTGAACTCCGAAGTCGCCACGCGGTCGCGGCCGGACAGGTAGGCCCGCTCGAAGCGGTCCTGCGAGCCGTCGGCATTCACCAGCCAGTCCGGCTGCCGCGGCTTGTTGCCGCAGGCCGCCAGCAGCAAGGACAAGGCGATGACGAGGAGGCGGCTCATGGCAACTCGATCTTGCGCTCTCTCGCGAACGGCCACTTGCGGTTCAGGTCGTTGATCAGGTCTTCGATCTTGCGCAGGTTGGCCTCGACGTCGCCGCGCAGGCTGCCCAGGTCCTCGGTCGCCTTGTTCACGTTGCCGGCGATGCCCTGCGCCTCCTTGAGCACCGCGTCGACCCGCTGCAGCGAGCCGCGCGCATCGGTCAGCAGCCCCTGCAGCTGGCGCATGCTCGCCTGCGCGTCGTCGGCCACGCCGTTGCGGCCGAACACGCGGGTGTCCGCGTTCTGCACCAGGCGCTCGCCGCGGCGCGCCAGGCCCTGGATCTGTGCCATCGCCGCGTTCGCGCGGTCGACCGCCGCCACCAGCCGGCGCGCGTCCTCCTCGTTGCCGAAGATCGCGTGCAGCGCCCCCTGCTTGCTTTGCAGCTTGGCCGTGAACACCTGCAGGTTGGCCATGGAGCGGTTCAGCTCGGAGTTCTCCGCGGTGATCGCGTTCAGGTTGTCCAGCACGTCCTTGGCCGATCCGATCACCCGGCCGACCTCCTCGTTGAAGTCGCCGCGCAGCACCGGGCGCTCGGCGCCATCGGGCAGCGGCGGGTCGCTCAGCACCCCGCTGTACGCGCGCAGCTGGGCGCCGCCGAAGATCGGCTTGATCAGGGTGAAGACGCTGGAGGTGCGCAGCCACTTGGCGTCGCGCCGGATCACGTCGATCTCGATCTGCACGTTGCCCCGCTCGCCCAGTGACACCCTCTTGACCGTGCCGATCGGGAAGCCGGAGAAGGTGAGGTCCATGCCCGCCACCACGCCCTCGGCGTTGTCGGCCAGCAGCACGAGCTGCTGCTTCGGTTCGAAGTAGCCGCGTGCGCGCAGCAGGAACAACCCCGAAGCGACGATCAGCGCCACGGTGAAGGCGAGCAGCAGCGTCGCCTTGAGCTCGAGGTTGCGCACCGGCACGTTGCGCGCGGCCGGCTCCGATTTCTGGACCGGCGTCTGCGGCTGCGGCGGCGACGTCGGGCCGGGGTGCTCTGGATCCTCGACCATGGTCAGATGTAGTTGCCTATCAGCGAAATGGCCTCGAGCATCAGCAGCACGCCGAACATGCGCACCAGGCCCTGCAGCGCGGCGCTCTCGCGCGAGCCGTCGTCCTCGATGTTGTTCAGGCCCGAGGCCATGGGAATCACGCTCACGGCGATGGCGAAGAACAGCGTCTTGAGCGCGAAGATGAAGGTGAACATGGGCTCGAACACGCGGCCGGCCATGTGCGTGTACGCCGAGATGCCCGCCATGGTGAAGCCGTAGACGCCCAGGTAAGCCAGCACGCCGGCAACCACGCAGCTCAGGGCCGCCAGCGTGATGCACGAGAAGATGCCGGCGATCAGCCGGGGCAGCACCTCCACCGAGATCGGGTCCAGCCGCTGGCGGCGCAGCGTGCGGAAGTGCCCCATGCGGCGCATCTCCACCAGCGCGGCGCCGCTCGGGATCGTGCAGCGCAGCGCGACGAACAGTGCCGCCGTGAGCGGGATCAGTTCCACCACCAGCACCCGCACCACCATCTCCAGGGCATATTGCGACAGGCCGTAGGTCGACGCCGTGGCGATGACGATGCGCGTGATGATCAGCGTGAACAGGGCGATGAGCAGCGTGAACCAGCCGAGAATCGGTGCCGTGTCGACGTAGACGTGCCGCGCCAGGTTGTGCCGGGTCTCGGGGCCATAGCTGCCGGGCGAGAGCGCCCGCACCACCATCACCGACCCGAAGAAGGTGATGCGCGCCCACGCCGCCGCCCAGCGCACGGGGGCCGTGCTGGTGTGCCGGACCGTGCGGTACCAGGTGGACAGGTGCGTCATACGCGGGTGATGGTAATGGCCTGCATGCGGCACCTTC
>DATAGN010000495.1:0-3090 GCA_036263715.1 Ramlibacter sp. | reverse complement strand
CCCGCTCGCCGCCGCCTACGCTGTCGGTGCCACCCGCAGCTTCTACCTGGACCAACAGGACAGCCGCATGGCCACGCTGCAGCGGCAGGTCACCACGGGCGACGGCACCAAGGTGAACGTGTGGGTGGAGAGCAGCGAGATCGGCGCCGCGAAGGTGACTCCTGCGATGGCCGAGCAACTCGCGGGCAGCTTCGGCAAGGCCGGTGGCATTTATGACATGGTCAAGGCGGCTGGCGGCCCGCTCTGGGGACCGCACGACACGCCGGGGCTGATTCCCGGGGCCGGCCAGCCGGTCGACATCGTCGTCCTGAATTTCGACCGCAACCGCACGCCTTACGGCATGCTGGGCTTCTTCTGGGCCTTGCACCAGTTGCAGCGCTCCGTCGACAGCCGCAGCAACGAGTCGGTTTCGCTCTTCCTGGATGCCGAGACCCTGTACCTGGGCGGCGAGCGCGGCGCCAAGATGATCCGCATGACCATGGCGCACGAAGCCATGCACATGGGCAACTTCTACCGCCGCGGCGTCCTGATGGGGCCCACGTACCAGTACGAGACCTGGCTGGAGGAAATGACGGCCATGATGATGGAGGACGCCGCGGCCAGCGCGATCGATCCGACGTACAGCCCCCTGCGCGACGTCCGGCTGCAAGACTACCTGGCGCACGGCAGCTACAACTGCGCATTGCAGGACTGGACGCCGTACGCGGCCTGCGAGAGCTACGCGGTGAGCGGCTCCCTCGGCGGCTTCCTGCTGCGCCAGCTCGGGGTCGGCTTCCTGCGCGACCTGCTGCACCAGCGCCAGGTGGCGTCGGTCGCGGCGCTCGACACCGCCATCCAGGCCGCCAAGCCGGGTTCCAGCCTGGGCCAGCAGCTGCGCAACTTCGCCGCGACCGCGATCGGCGTGCTGCCGGTCTCGGCGCCTGCGCCTTTCGGCTTCCCGGCGCGCAACGAGGGCGGATTCGCCATCCCCGCGGTCGATGCCAGCCAGTTCAAGGCGCGCCGCGCGCTGCCGGCCGGCTCGCCAGCGAGCCTGGCGGCGTACGGCCATCACCCGGTCGTGCGGCGCGCGGTGCGGGGCACGTTCGCCGAGACCGTGCGGGTGCCTCCGGGCACCACGTTGTCGGTCGTGGTCCATTGAGGTCCACGGCGATGCGCGAGCTGCTCGCGGTGCTGCTGTCCGTGCTGGCCCTCGCCGGCTGCAATGCGGCGCCGCGCGTGGGAGACACCCTCACGCTGCATGGAACGCTGGTGCTCAAGGGCAACGCGCCGCGGACCACGCCGGTGCTCGTGCGCAGCGACACCGAGCAGTGGGAGCTGCAGCAGGTGCAGGACGCAACCGCCACGGCCTTGCAGAACCGCAAGGTCCGGGCGAGCGGGATCGTGGGCCGCACGCCGCAGCAGGGCCTGCTGCCGGTGCTGCGCGTCACGGCACTGGCGCCGCAGCCCTAGCCGGCTTCATTGCAGCGCCGGCAGCACGCGCCGGTACTGCACCGCTTCCGCGACGTGCGCCACGTTCACCGTGGCCGACCCCGCCAGGTCGGCGATGGTGCGTGCGACCTTCAGCACGCGGTGCGTCGACCGCGCGCTCCAGCCCAGGCGGCCGGATGCCTGCCGCAGGAAATCCGTGGCCTTGTCCGCGAGCGCCGCATGCTGGTCGATCTCCGCGCCTTGCAGCGCGTGGTTGCCCTTGCCTTGCCGCCGCATGGCGCGTTCGCGCGCGGCGACGCAGCGGGCCTGCACCGGCGCGGTCGGCTCGCCGGCCGGTGCATCGAGCAGGTCGGCGGGCGCGAGCGCCGGCACTTCGACGTGCAGGTCGATGCGATCCAGCAGCGGCCCGCTCAGCCGCCCCTGGTAGCGCGCCACCTGGTCCGGCGTGCAGCGGCAGGCGCGCGCCGATCCGAGCCAGCCGCACGGGCAGGGGTTCATCGCCGCGATCAACTGGAAACGCGCGGGGAACTCGCTGCGCCGGGCCGCGCGGGCGATCGTGATGCGGCCGGTCTCGAGCGGTTCGCGCAACGCCTCCAGCGCCGCGCGTGCGAACTCGGGCAATTCGTCGAGGTACAGGACGCCGTGGTGCGCCAGCGAAATCTCCCCTGGACGCGGCGGCGAGCCGCCGCCGACCAGCGCCACGGCACTGGCGGAGTGGTGCGGCGCGCAGGTCGGACGCTGGGCCCAGTGCTGCAGGGTGAAGCGGCCGGCCAGGCTTGCCACCGCCGCACTCTCCAGCGCCTCCACCGTGGTCATCGGCGGCAGCAGCCCGGCGAAGCGTTGCGCCAGCATCGACTTGCCGGCGCCGGGCGGACCCACCAGCAGCACGCTGTGCCCGCCGGCGGCCGCGATCTCCAGCGCGCGGCGGGCGCCGGCCTGCCCCTTCACGTCCGCCAGGTCCGGATACAGCGCCTGCACCTGCGGCGCGCTCGCAGCCAGCAGTGTCCAGCCCGCGTTGTCCTCCTGGGGCGCATCCTTCACCCGCGGCATGAAGTGCCGCACCGCATCGAGCAGGTGCCGCACGCGCACCACCCGCGCCGCCGGGACGAGCGCCGCCTCTTCGGCGCTTGCCGGCGGCAGGACCAGCGTCGCATCGACGCCGCCGGCCTGCAGCGCCAGGCTGGTGGCGAGCGCGCCGCGCACCGGCCGCAGCTCGCCCGAAAGGGAGAGTTCGCCCGCGAACTCGTGGCCCGCGAGGCGCGATCCTTCGATCTGTCCGCTGGCGGCGAGGATGCCCAGCGCGATCGGCAGGTCGAAGCGGCCCGAGTCCTTGGGCAGGTCGGCCGGCGCCAGGTTCACGGTGATCCGCTTGTTGTGCGGGAATTCGAGGCCGCAGGTCAGCAGCGCCGAGCGGACCCGCTCGCGCGCTTCCTTCACCTCGGTGTCCGCCAGCCCCACCAGCATGAAGTTGGGCAGGCCGTTGGCCAGGTGCACCTCGACGGTCACGGCGGCGGCCTCCAGGCCGACCAGGGCGCGGCTTTGCACCAGACACAGGCTCACGGGGCGTCCTCCCGGGCATCCAACGTTCGGTGGATGACGGCGGCCGACCCCGCGGCCAGAGTTGTGACCTATCGCACCGAAGTGCGGGGAGGACGCCGTGGA
>DATAGN010000494.1:0-1645 GCA_036263715.1 Ramlibacter sp. | reverse complement strand
GTCCCGGTGCAGTTCGAGCGCACGTTGAACACCAAACCGTACTACCGATCCAGCTACATGCTGGTGGAGCGCACCGCGCTCGGCACGCCGCCGGCCGACTTCAGCGACCCGCGGCTGCGCCGCTGGCGCATCGGCGTGCAGGTGGTGGGCGACGATTTCGCCGCCACGCCGCCCGGCCATGCGCTCGCGCAGGCGGGCGCCACGGCCAACATCGTCGGCTTTCCGCTGGCAGGCGAGCAGCCCGCGGCGGCACGCATCGTGCAGGCGCTCGCCCGCGGCGAACTCGACGCCGCTTTCGTCTGGGGCCCGCAGGCGGGCTACTTCGCGCGCGAGGCAGGAGCGGCCATGCGCCTGCACTACGTGCCGCCGCCGCCGACGCTGCGCGAGCAGCCGTTTTCCTTCGCCATCGCCATGGGCGTGCGGCGCGGCGACAAGGACCTGCGCGACCGGTTGAACGACGTGATCGCCCGCCGGCAGGGGGACATCGACCGCATCCTCGCCGACTACGGCGTGCCGCGCGTGGAGGAGAAGGCGCCATGAGGACGGCGGTCCTCCTGCTGTTGACCGCCTGCGCACTCGCGGCATGCGAGCGCGAGGAGCGCCACTTCCGCGCCGAGCGCCAGAACACCGGGCCGAACGAGTCCGCCGTGCGCCAGAGCCTCAACCAGCCGGGCATGGCGCTGGGCGGCTACGTCAAGCCGCCGGCCGAGAACATCAGCATGTACGACGACAACGCCTACGCGGTGAGCGAGGGCAAGCGCCTGTACCGCTGGTACAACTGCTCGGGCTGCCACTTCAACGGTGGCGGCGGCATCGGCCCGCCGCTGATGGACAGCGCCTGGACCTACGGCAGCGACCCGGCCAGCATCTACGCCAGCATCGTGCAGGGCCGCCCCAACGGCATGCCTTCCTTCGGCGGCCACATTCCGGAGGACCAGGTCTGGAAACTGGTGGCCTACGTGCGCGCCATGGGCGGCGCGCTGCGCACCGACGTTGCGCCCTCGCGCACCGACGGCCTCTATTCCGGCAAGCCCGAGAACTTCCGCTCGCCGCAACCTGCGGTGGAGAAGGGCAAGTCCAAGGCCGAACAGTCCATGGAGGTGCGATGAATCCGGGGCTGCACGACGCGCTGAACGCGATGGGACCCCAGGCCGGCCACATCGCGTACCTGTGGAACATCTTCCTGCTGGTGTGCACCGTGTTCTTCGCGGCCATCATCGTGGCGCTGATCGTCGCGGTGCGCCGTGCGCCGCGCGCGCAGGAGTCCGAGCCGCCGGACCTGAGCAAGGTGAACGTGCCCGAGCCACGCGTACGCCGCAGCGTCGCCGCCGCGGTGGCGATCTCCCTCGTCGGCCTGCTGGGCCTGCTCGCCGCCAGCGTGTTCACCGACCGCGCGCTCGCGCGCCTGCCGCTGAAGGACGCGGTCAACATCCAGGTGGTCGCCAACCAGTGGTGGTGGTCCGTGAGCTACCTCAACGGGCCGGTGGAGGAAGCCTTCACCACCGCGAACGAGATCCACGTGCCGGTGGGCCGCCCGGTGGTGGTGAGCCTCAAGTCCGGCGACGTGATCCACAGCCTCTGGGTGCCGAGCCTCGCCGGCAAGCGTGACCTGATCCCGGGCCGTACGGCGACGCTCGCCTTCCAG
>DATAGN010000493.1:0-2903 GCA_036263715.1 Ramlibacter sp. | reverse complement strand
CCGAGGAGATGGGCAAGGCGGGCGCCCTGAAGATGATCGAGGACGGCCTCTTCGAGCGCTTCCCCTGCGAGGCCGTGTTCGCGCTGCACAACTTCGCGGTGCCCGCCGGCTCCTTTGCGCTGAACGCGGGTCCGCTCATGGCCTCGAGCAACACCTGGAAGGTGACGCTCCAGGGCCGCGGCACCCACGCGTCGCAGCCGCACACCGGCATCGACCCGGTCGCGGCGACCATCGACCTGGCGCAACAGCTGCAGACGCTGGTTGCGAAGGTCATCGCATCGACCGAGCGCGCGCTGCTGGCGGTGACGCAGCTGCAAGGCTCCGGCGCGCCCAACGTGATCCCCGACGAAGCCTGGGTCGGCGGAACGGTGCGCACCTTCTCCGTCGAGGCCACCGACAAGATCGAAGCCGGCATCCGGCGCCTGGCCGACGGCATTGCGGCAGCGCACGGCTGCCGTGCCGAGGTGGCGTTCCGCCGCGCCTCGCCACCGGTCGTGAACCATGCGCGCGAGGCCGCGTTCGCCGCGGACGTGATGCGCGAGATCGTCGGCAGCCCGCAGGTGGATGCGGAGTACCCGGCGGTCATGGCGGCGGAGGACTTCGCGCACATGCTGCGCGTGCGCCCCGGCTGCTACGCCTTCATCGGCAACGGCGACGGCGGCCACCGGCTGCCCGACCACGGGCCCGGTCCTTGCATCATCCACAACACCTCGTTCGACTTCAACGACGAGATCATCCCCATCGGCGCCAGCTACTTCGTGCGGCTCGCGCAGAAGTGGCTCGCCCAGCCCCTCTAAGGAGAAGCTTCCATGAACTTGCGTCCCCTTCGCAGCGCCACCGTCGCGCTCGTCCTCGCTGCCGCCGCGGCCACGCCCGCCTTCGCGCAGCGCGTGATCCGCATCGTGGTGCCCTTCGGCCCCGGCGCCGTGCAGGACACCATCGCCCGCACCTTCAACGCGGAACTGGGGCAGCAGCTCGGCGCCTCGGTGATCGTCGAGAACCGGGCCGGCGCCGGCGGCACCGTCGGCACGGGCGCCGCGGCCAAGGCCACCGACAACAACACGCTGGTGCTGGCTGCCGCCAGCCACACGCTGGCCGGCCACCTGTACAGCAAGCTGCCCTACGACCCGGTGAAGGACTTCATCGGCGTGGCGTACGTGGGGACCACGGGCTACGTCATCGCCGCGCCGGGCAACCTGGGCGTCAACACGCTGGCCGACTACGTGAAGCTGGTGAAGTCGCAACCGGGCAAGCTGAATTACGCGTCGGCGGGCAACGGCAGCGCGACGCACCTGGGCATGGCCTATTTCCTCGCGCGCGCGGGCGCCGACATGCAGCACGTGCCGATGAAGTCGACCGGCGACGCGGTCAACGAGGTGCTGGCTGGCCGCGTGCACGGCGTCACCTCCTCGCTGATCGGGGTGATGGGCTTCAGGAACGACGCCCGCATGAAGATCCTGGCGTACACCGGCAGCCAGCGTTCGAAGTTCATGCCGGAGCTGCCGACGGTGGCCGAAGCCGGCGTGCCCAACTACAAGTTCGATTCCTGGATCGGCGTGCTCGCGCCCTCGACGATGCCGCGTGCGGAAGCCGAGAGGATCAACGCGGCCATGCAGAAGGTGCTGGCCTTGCCGGCGGTGCAGGAGCGGCTGGCGAACGTCGGCGTGGAACCGGGCACGATGTCCGTCGACGAGTTCCAGCGCCTGCTGCGGGCCGACTACGAGCAGGCGGGCGTGCTGGTCAAGGCCTCGGGCGCGCGCATCGAGTAGCAGCGATGTAGGCGTTTTCCCTTGCCGCTTTGCGCGCAGGGATGGCGCGCACTGTAGGTGCGGCGGCGCACGGCCGCACGTAGAGCTTGCGAACATCCGCGCTTCCACCAGGGAGGCGTCGATGAAGCGTTCGAGCCCGCTACCGCGCTCGATTTCCAAGGCCGCGCGCAGCGGCCGGTCCTGGCTGGCGCTGTGGGCGCTGGCTTTCTCCGTCCATGCCGTGCAGGCAACGCCCTTGGCCGCCGATGCGGGCTTCGCACCTGCCCGGCCGTCGGGCAGCCAGCCGCTGCGGCATGCCAAGGTCGCGCACCTCGGAAGCGAACAGGCTTCGCCCGAAGTGCGCCACGTTGCCAATTGGGCGCTGCACTCCGGCGACCACCTGGGACTTCCGTTCGCCGTGGTCGACAAGCAGGAAAGCCGCGTCTTCATCTTCGACGCCGAGGGGCGCCTGCGTGGCAGCACGCCGGCGCTGGTGGGCTCGGCGCGGGGCGACCACTCGGTGCCGGGCATCGGCAGCCGCCCGATCCAGAGCATCCTGCCCGAGGAGCGCACGACGCCGGCCGGCCGCTTCGCCGCCAGCATGGGGCGCGGGCCGAAAGGCGAAGACATCCTCTGGATCGACTACGAAGGCGCGCTGGCCATGCACCGCGTGGTGACCAGCGTGCCGGAAGAGCGCCGGCTGCAGCGGCTGGCCAGCAAGGTCGCGCTGGATCGGCGCATCACCTATGGCTGCATCAACCTGCCGGTGAAGTTCTACGAGAACGTGGTCGTGCCGGCCTTCCAGCACAAGGGCGGCATCGTCTACATCCTGCCGGAAACCGGCAGGCCGCAGGAGGTGTTCGGCTCGTACGAGGTGGCGCCGGAGACGGCCGCGGGGGTGATGCACACGCGGATGCAATAGCCTGTGATCCCCGCCCTGGCGGGGATGACGAAGGAAAAGAAAAAACCCGCCGAGGCGGGTTTCTTCGTTGCAGCCGACGCTCAGTTGCGATAGGGCCGCGCGGCAGGAGCCGGTGCGGGCGCCGGCGGCGGCGGGGGCGGAGGCGGCGGCGCCATCACCGGGGGCGGCGGGGGCGGCGGCACCACGCGCGGGGGCGGGGGCGGCGGGGGGGGCGGCGGCGGCGGCGGCGGCGG
>DATAGN010000492.1:0-9184 GCA_036263715.1 Ramlibacter sp. | reverse complement strand
ACACGCCGGCGCTGTTCCCGGAATGGGGCACCAACGACACACCTAGCTTCCAGCTGGCGGTGAACTTCGCCCTGTGCGACGTGACCGAGGAGAACGGCCCGTTCGAGACCACCTTCGGCACGCACCGCATGAACAAGGACGAGGCGATGGCCGGCCTGAAGTCCGGCGCCATCGCCCAGCACCGCCTGAAGATGAACATGGGCGACGTGATGATCCGCGACGTCCGCGCCGTGCACCGCGGCACGCCCAACACCACCGACCAGCCGCGGCCGATGGTGGTGATCGGCTACAGCCGCCGCTGGTATTACCGCCCCGAGGTGCAGGTCCGCATTCCGCAGAGCCAGTGGGACAAGCTGTCCCCGACGGGCAGGAGCCTGCTGCGCTTCAACCCCGTGCTGCCCGACGACCAGATCGTCGAGGGCGAGGAAACCTACCGCAGCTTTGCGTACTGAACCGATGACGGGTCAAGGCAACATCGAACGGCAGGACCTGGTGGTGCTGGCCGCGGGCGAACTGCGGCTGGTCCTCGCGCCCGAGACGGGCGGCTCGATCGCGAGCTTCACGCGCCACTGGCAGCAAGGGCCCTCGCGGCGCTCGCTGCACTGGCTGCGGCCCGCCACCGCCACCGGCCTGGCCGCGCGCAACCCGCTGGACATGGCGAGCTTCCCGCTCGTGCCGTTCTGCAACCGCATCCGTGAGGGCCGTGCGAGCTTCGAAGGACGAGAGATCCGCTTCCCGCCGAACCACCCGGCCGAGGACGCGCCGCATCCGCTGCATGGCATCGCCTGGCTGCTGCCGTGGAAGGTGGACTCGGCCAGCGAGACGCAGGCGGTGCTTTCGCTGGAGGTCGAAGCCAGCCAGGCCTGGCCCTGGCGCTTTGCCACGCGGCAACGCTTCGAGCTGAAGGAACGCGCGCTGCACGTGGAGATGCAGGTGAGCAACCGCGACACCGCCGCCATGCCGGTGGGCGTCGGCCATCACCCCTACTTTCCCCATCACCGCGGCACGCGCATCACCAGCCCTTCGCAGGCGATGTGGAAGGGCGACGCGGAAGTGATGCCGGCCGGCCTGGAGACCGGCGGGCCGGTGCAGGCGCTCAACGAAGGCGTTGAGCTGTCGCAGCTGCACCTGGACAACAATTTCGTGGGCTGGCAGCGCTCCACCCGCATCGAGTGGCCCGCCGACGTGCATGGGCCCGCGCGCAGCCTGGTGATGGAGGCCGAGTCGCCGCTGGACTATTTCGTGCTGTATTGTCCTCAGGGCTACGATTACTTCTGCGCAGAGCCGGTGAGCCAGTGCACCGACTGGCTGAACCTGATGCCGCAGTACGGCCCCGAGAAGCTGGGCGGCGCGCGCCTCGCGCCCGGCGAAACACTCACCGTCCGGTTCACGCTGCGCCCCGACTGGGACTAGCTGTCGCATAGTGCGGGGATGATCCGCACCCGCCTCGCGCTGGACCGCGACTTCGTCATCGGCGCACTCGACCGGCGCATCTTCGGTGCGTTCGTGGAACACCTGGGCCGCTGCGTCTACACCGGCATCTACGAGCCGGGGCATCCCACCGCCGACGAGAACGGCTTCCGCGGCGACGTGCTGGCACTCACGCGCGAACTCGGCGCCACCATCATCCGCTACCCGGGCGGCAACTTCCTCTCCGGCTACGACTGGGAGGACGGCGTCGGCCCGCGCGCGCAGCGGCCGGTGCGGCTGGACCTCGCCTGGCACTCGACCGAGACCAACGAATTCGGGACGAACGAGTTCATCGCCTGGTGCCGCGCGGCCGGCGTGGAGCCGATGCTGGCGGTGAACCTGGGCACGCGCGGCGCCGACGAGGCGCGGCGCTTCATCGAGTACTGCAACCATCCCGGCGGCACCACCTTGTCGGACCTGCGCCGGCAACATGGCCAGGCGCAACCGCATGGCGTGCAGGCCTGGTGCCTGGGCAACGAGATGGATGCGCCCTGGCAGATCGGCCAGAAGACGGCCGACGAATACGGGCGGCTCGCGCGCGACAGCGCAAGGCTGATGCGCTGGGTGTCGCCGGACATCGAGCTCACCGCCTGCGGCTCGTCCAACCGCGACCTGCCCACCTTCGGCGCGTGGGAGTACCAGGTGCTCGAGCAATGCTTCGAGGAGGTGGACTTCCTGTCGGTGCACGCGTACTTCGAGAACCCGCATGCCGACACCTGGGAATTCCTCGGCAACATCGATCGCATGGACCTCCACATCAAGGAGGTGGCCGCGATCGCCGACGCGGTGGCCGCGCGCCGTCACTCGCTCAAGCGCATCAAGCTCGCCGTCGACGAGTGGAACATCTGGTACAAGGCCCGCACCGGCGAGCATGCCTACCAGTCAGGCTGGCCGCAGGCCCCGCGCCTGATCGAGGAGGTCTACAACTTCGAGGATGCGCTGGCGGCGGGCGGCGCGCTGTCGGTGCTGATGAACAATGCCGACCGCGTGCAGGCCGCGTGCCTGGCGCAACTGGTCAACGCGATCGGCGCGATCCGCACCGAGCCCGGCGGACCGGCCTGGCGGCAGACGATCTTCCATCCTTTCGCGCTGGCGGCGCGGCATGCGCGCGGCGTCGTGCTGCGGCCCGCCATCGAGTCACCCACCCGCGCCGGCAAGCTGCATCCCGACATGGCCTACCTGGTGGCCAGCGCCACCTACGACGCCGCCAACGGGCGCATCGCGGTCTTTGCGCTGAACCGGCACCTGAGCGAGGCGCAGGAACTGCAGGTCGACATCCGGGGCATGGATGCCCGCCTGCAGGTCGTGGAGGCGCACGAGCTCTTCCACGTCCAGATGGAAGCGGCCAACACCGCCGCTGCGCCGAACACCGTGGCGCCGCATCCGCACAACGACCACGGCCGCGTGGACGGCGGATTGCGGGCGCGCCTGAAGCCCGGCTCGTGGAACGTGTTCGTGCTGGAACACGCGAAGGGGCCATCCCACAAGGAGACATCATGAAACGCGCAGTTCTTGCACTCTGGCTGGCAGTCGGCGCGACAGCGGCCGCGGCGCAGTCGACGTCGACATCCACGTCGACCTCCACCTCCACTTCCACTTCTACGTCCACGGGCACCGCCACCGGCAGCGCCAGCGCCGCGGCGATGACCTGCGGCGGGGTCGCGGAGGACGAGCAGAAGCGCATCAAGGCCGAGGCGGCGCGCAAGGGGCTGCTGGTCACCTTCGCCGGCGCCGGCGGCGCCTACCTGGCCGACGTGGACGTCGAGATCCGCCGCGGCGGGCAACTCGTGGTCAAGGGCCGCTGTGCCGGGCCCATGATGCACGTGGACCTGGCGCCGCCCGGCAGCTACGAGATCGTCGCCACCTACCAGGGCCGCACGCAGAAGCAGGCGGTGACGGTCGGTGCGAAGCCGGCCAGCATCGTCATGCGCTGGCCGGGGCAGTGATCAACCCAGCAGGCCGCGGATGATGTCCACCACCAGGTTCTGGTTCGACACCAGCACCACCTGGTTGTTCACCACTGCATACCGGTAGCCGGCCGGCGGCGCGGGCAGCGTGGTGCGCACGTGCCGGGGCACGTGGTACACCGCGCCCGGCGGCAGCGGCTGGCCGACGGCGAGCTTCTTCGCCTGGCCGGGAGGCATGCAGCCGTTGTTCTTCTTTGCCAGTCCGGGCGGGCAGCCACGGTGGCGCCGGTCGTCGTAGCGGTCGTCGTAATGCGCCACGCGGCCGTGGCGGTCGTGATGACGCTCCACGTGTTCCACGCGGTCATGGTCGCGGCCATGCTTCTTGTGCCCCTTGCCCTTGCCGCCCTTGTCCGCGAGGGCGGGGGTCGCGGCCACCGCGGCGAGCAACACGGCCATCAAGGTCTTGCGCATGTTCATTCGGGTTTCTCCCAGGTTCAGCCGAGCATTCCGGGTCGGGCCAGACGGGTCCGTAGGATGCCCGCGCAAGAAAAGCGGTGAAAAGGCGACGGACGAGGCGTCGTCCTACAAACGGGAAGGACTCGGGCTACGTACTCGCTGGACCGGTGGTGCGTTGCCGCCGATGTCCAGGAGAAACCTATGCGTTCCATTCCCCTTCCTTTTGCGAGGGCCGTCGCATGAAGCGCGCCCTGACACTCGCCGGTGCAGCGCTCGCTCTCGGCGCAACCTTCGCCTCCCTCGCGTCCAGTCACCGTGAAGGTCCCTTCATCGCCCAGCAGCGCGCGGTGGACGGCACCGACCTGTACATGTTCCGCAGCTACGAGACCGGGCGGCAGGACTTCGTGACCATCATCGCGAACTACATCCCCTTCCAGGACCCGCAGGGCGGCCCGAACTTCTACATGTTCGACCCCAACGCGGTGTACGAGATCCACATCGACAACAACGGCGACGCGGTCGAGGACCTCACGCTGCAGTTCCGCTTCACGAACACCTCCAAGGACCTGACGCTGCCGGTGGGCGGCAAGGCGACCAGGATCCCGCTGATCAACGTCGGACCCATCAGCAACGTCAACGACGCCGCACTGAACGTGCGGGAGACGTACACGATCGACCTGGTCCGCGGGGACCGGCGCGGCGGCTCGCGTTCGTCGGTCACCAGCAGCGGCAACGCCACCTTCGACAAGCCGGTCGACCACATCGGCGAGAAGACCTTCTCGGCCGGCTACGCCACCTACGCCGCCAAGCACATCCAGAACATCAACCTGCCCGGCTGCAACACGGCCGGACGCGTGTTCGTGGGTCAGCGCAAGGAGCCCTTCTTCATCGCGGTCGGCAAGACCTTCGACCTGTTCAACCTCAATCCGCTGGGCCCGGAGGTCGGCGGCAACAACAACGACCTGGAAGGCAAGAACGTCAGCACCATCGCCGTCGAACTGCCCATCAACTGCATCGTGGCCAGCGATCCGGTGGTCGGCGCGTTCACGACGGCGAGCGTGCGCCAGGCGCGACTGATCAACCCGCAGCCGGGCAGCGGCCTCGGGCAGGCCAGCAAGGAAGGCGGCGCCTTTGCGCAGGTCTCGCGCCTGGGCATGCCGCTGGTCAACGAAGTCGTCATCGGCCTGCCGGACAAGGACCGCTTCAACGCGTCCAAGCCGAAGGACGACGGCAAGTTCGCCGACTACGTGACCAACCCGGCGCTGCCGGCGCTGATCGAAGCGCTGTTCCCCTCGGCCAAGGCGCCCACCAACTTCCCGCGCACCGACCTGGTGACCGTGTTCCTGAAGGGACTCGAGGGCCTGAACCAGCCGCGCAACGTGGTGCCTTCGGAGATGCTGCGCCTGAACACCTCCACGGCCGTCACGCCCATGGCCAGCCAGAACCCGCTGGGGGTGGCCGCCGGCGACAACGCGGGCTTCCCGAACGGCCGGCGACCCGCCGACGACGTGGTGGACGTCTCCTTGCGCGTCGCGATGGGTGCGCTCTGCGTGCTGACCGGCAATGCCGACGCCCTGAAGGTCGGGTGCAAGCCCTCCGACGCTCCCGCGGGCGGCCTGCCGTTCACCGACGGCGTGCGCAAGACGGCGGCCAACTACCTGGGCGCCTTCCCGTACCTCTCGACGCCGCTGCCGGGCAACCTCAATCCGCCGGCGACCGCGGGCACGACCTTCCCCTGAGGCCGAACGACCATGACCATCTCGACTCTGAAGCTCGCGCTCTGCGCGGTCAGCGCCGCGGCTGCACTGGCCGGATGCGGCGGCGGCGGCGGTGACGATGGCGGCAGCGCCAGCACCACGACCACGACGACCACCACCACCACAGCGCCGGGCAGCCAGGTGCCCAACTCGGCGTTGCAAAGCGTGAGCGCCCTGATCGCGTACATGAACGGGCTGATCTCCAACAGCACCACCTCGACCGGCGAGCCCGTGCTGCTGGGAGATGTGAGGCTGCCGACCAGCGATACCACCGAGCCTTCCAACTGAAGCGAATCGCGTCCCTTCCGCCAGTGCGGAAGGGACGCCGTTCCCATTCCCATGAAAACACTGCTTCGCACTGCTTTCAGCTGCGTGGCCGCCCTCGCGATGACGGCAGCCCACGCGCACGAATTCTGGATGCTGCCCGGCAGCTTCCACCTGCCCACCGCCGCCGCGACCACCCTGTCGCTGGCCGTCGGCGAAGATTTCATCGGCGAACCCGTCGCCTTCGCGCCGGCGCTCATTGCCGGCCTGCGGCGCGTATCGGCCGAAGGCACCGAGGAGCTGGATGCCCGCAGCGCCGGCGGCGCGCTGGGGCCCAGGATCCTGGTGCGGCTGCCCCGCGCGGGCACGCACCTGTTCGCGCTGGAGACGCAGCCCATCGAGAACGAACTGCCCGCGGCGGACTTCAACGAATACCTGCGCGAGGAAGGCCTGCACGCGGTCCGCCAGGCACGTGCGGCCGCCGGCACCAGCGAATTACCGGGACGCGAGCGTTACCGGCGCAACATCAAGACGCTGGTCCAGGTCGGTGGCCAGTCCGACGAGGCCTGGAAGACACGGGTGGGGCAGCGGCTGGAGATCGTGCCCGCGGCCGACCCCCTGCAGATCAGCGCGCCGGCGTCCCTCACCCTGCAGCTGCTGTTCGATGCGCAACCGCTTGCCGGTGCGCTGGTGAAGCTGTGGCATGGCACCGGCGTGGTGGCCGAGCGCGTCACGGACGCCAGCGGGCACGTGACGGTGCCCATCACGCGTCCGGGCCGCTGGATGGCCAGCGTGGTGCACATGCTGCCCGCGCCCGCGGGCAGCAACTTCGACTGGGACAGTTATTGGGGCAGCCTGACCTTTGCCACCCGCGGAGGCGCTCAGCAGGCCGCGGGCTCGGGCGCGCCGCGCAGGTAGACCAGCGCACCGGTTTCGCTGGTCGTCTCCTCGTGCGTGGTGCCGGCGGGTGCCAGGTGGAAGTCGCCCGTTCCCAGCACCAGGTGGCTGCCGATGCGCAGGGAGCCGTCGAGGACGACGCACTCCTCGTCCTGCGTGTGGTGGTGGCCGGCGACGCGCGCGCCGGGCGCCAGCCGCATGAGGCAACTCTGGCTGGACAAGTCGCGCTGCAGGATCTTCCTTTGGACGCCTTCCGAAACGATTTCCCAACCGTCGTCCGCCGCGCGCACCGTGTGCAGGCGCGCCGCCTGCTCCTGCGCGATGGCGGCGAAGACACGCTCGCGCACGCGCGCGACCAGCGCGTCGTCGGCAGCTTCGGAAGGTTCACGATGCATGGTCGGGCTCAGCCTATCGAGTATGCAGCATGTCGCATCGGCGCGACTCGCCGTGTAGGTCGATTCCCACAGTGCTGGAGGCGCGCAACTGTTACCTTCGTGTTCATTGCGCATGCCGGAGAGCAGATGGAGAACATGGAGACAAGCACCGGGGAGCCCGCCGGCACGCACGATCCAGGCCTGGAGTCCCTGCTGCTGCGCGCCCGCGACGGCGACGTGGCTGCGTACGAGGCGTTCTACACCGCGACCGTCCGCCTGGTGCTGCCGTCCGTGCGCAGGATCTGTGGCGAAAACTACTGCGAAGACGCGCTTGCGGATGCCTATTTCCAGGCCTGGAAGACGCTGCCCAGCTACGACCCGGCGCGTGGCAGCGCGCTCGCGTGGCTGAAGACCATCGCGCGCAGCCGTGCGCTCGACGCGCTGCGCAGCGACCGCAGGCTGCACGACGGTCTCGTCGGCGCGCCCGATTGCGATCCCGACCGCGAGCCTTGCCCGGCGGCGGGCCCGCAGGAAATCGTCGAGGGACGCGAACAGCAGGCGCGCCTGCATGCCGCGCTGGCGCTGCTGCCGTCCCGGCAGCGTCAACTGCTCGCGCTGGCCTACGACCGCGGCTGCACGCACGACGAGATCTCCGCCATGACCGGTTTGTCCACCGGCGCGGTGCGGCACCTGCTGCGGCAGACGCACGTGCGTCTGCACGACACCCTGCGAGGGGGCGACGACGCGTCCGTGCAGCCATGATCCAGGATCCACACGACGCAGGGGCGGATCGGCTGGTCGGCGCCGTGCAGCGGCGCCTGCTCCATCGGATCGCCGAAGACGTGACGGCGCGGCACCTCACCATCCGCGGCGACGAGCAGGGCTGGCAACCCCTTGTCGAAGGCATCGAGTGCAAGGTGCTGCGCGAAGACGCCCAGGAACTCAGCTACCTGCTGCGCCTGGCCGCTGGCGCGGTGATCCCCGGGCACCGGCATCCCCGCGACGAGGAATGCATCGTGCTGCAGGGCGAACTGCGCATCGGCGACGCGTTGCGCCTGTGCGCGGGCGACTACCACCTCGCCCGTGCCGGCGTGCCGCACGCGGCCATCACGGCGCAAACCCAGGCGCTGATCTTCCTGCGCGGCGCGCCGCCGGAGGTGTCGCACTTCCTGTGAAGGGCCTCAGTCCGGCTTGCGCGCCATCATGAACAGCAGCGAACCGGAGCCGGCCACCAGCGCCAGCAGCGTGAAGCCGCCGACGTAGCTGCCGGTCAGGTCGGCGAAGAGGCCGGCGATCAGCGGCCCCGCGATCTGGCCCAGCGAAATGATGATGGCCGACAGCCCCAGGATCATGCCGATCGCCTGCAGGCCGAAATAGTCCGCGCGCAGCGCCTGCATGAAGGGGCCGCGCAGGCCCCAGGCCACGCCATGCAGGACCGCGAAGGCGCCCAGCATCAGCGGGTGCGACGCGTAGGCCAGCATCAGCAGGCCCACCGCATGGGCGAGCATGCAGAAAGCGGACGCGCGCCGCTTGTTCCAGCGATCGCCGCGCGCCGCGCCGAGCAGCACGCCCGCCGCCTGCGCGACCGTCATGAGCGTGATCACGAAGGACGCCTGCGCCAGCGAATAGCCCAGGCCTTCCTTCATGTGCGAGATCGCGTGCACGTTCACGGCGGTGACCACGAGCAGGGCAAACCCATGGCCGAGCCCCAGCAGCCAGAAGGCGCGCGTGCGCAGCGCCTGCACCGCCGTGAATGATGGCGCCGGCTTCGGCAGCGTGCCGCCCAGCGTCGGCTCCGGCGCCGCCTCCCGCGGCAGGCCGTCCATCGTCTCCCCCATCTCCGCGGGATTGCGGCGCACGACGTGCGCCATCGGCAGCCCGACGACCAGCACGACGATGGAGGAAACGAGCGCGGTGCGCTGCCAGCCGAAGTTCTGCATCAGCCAGCCCACGAGCGGCATCGCCACGCCGCCGACAGCCAGGCCCAGGGCCATGCACGAGAGCGCGCGGGCGCGGCGCTTCTCGAACCAGTGCACGAGCGCGACCGAGAAGGGGAAGT
>DATAGN010000491.1:0-3053 GCA_036263715.1 Ramlibacter sp. | reverse complement strand
TGGGCGGCACCTGCGTGAACGTGGGTTGCATCCCCAAGAAGCTTTACAGCTACGCGGCCCACTTCGCGGACGACTTCCGTGACGCCGCGGGTTACGGCTGGGACCTGCAGCCGCCCGTCTTCGACTGGCAGCGCCTGAAGGACAACCGCGCCACGGAGATCGCGCGCCTCAATGGCGTCTACGACAGCATGCTGCGTGCAGCCGGCGTGGAGATCGTGCGGGGCTGGGCGATGCTGTGCGACCCGCACACGGTGCAGGTGTCCATCGGCTCCGGCCAGCGCCGCTGGAGGGCCCGCCACATCCTGGTGGCCACCGGAGGCACGCCCTCGGTGCCGCACTTTCCCGGGCGCGAGCACGTACTCACCTCGGACCAGATGTTCGACCTCGCGCCCTTCCCGCGCCGGCTGGTGGTGGTGGGCGGCGGCTACATCGCCTGCGAGTTCGCCTCGATCTTTAACGGCCTGGGCGCGCAGGTCACGCAGCTTTACCGCGGCGAGCAGGTGCTGCGCGGCTTCGATGACGACGTGCGCAACTTCCTCGCGCAGGAAGTGCGCAAGCACGGCGTCGACCTGCGCCTGCGTTCGGATGTCGCTTCGGTGGAGCGCAAGGACGGCGCACTGGCCGTGACGCTGGCAAGCGGCGAGGTGCTGCCTACGGACGCGGTGCTCTACGCGACGGGCCGCGTGCCGAACGTGGCGGGCCTCGGCCTCGACAGCGTGGGCCTGCCGGTGACGCCGCACGGCGCGATCGCCGTCGACGAGCATTTCACGAGCGCCATCCCCTCCATCCACGCCGTGGGCGACGTGACCGCGCGCGTGCAGCTGACGCCGGTGGCCCTGGCCGAAGCCATGGTGCTGGTGGACCACCTCTTCGGCGACGCAAAGCGGCGCGCCAGCTACGACCTGGTGCCCACCGCCGTCTTCACGCATCCCAACATCGGCACCGTGGGGCTCAGTGAGGCGCAGGCGCGGGAGCGCCACGGGGCGGTGCGCATCTTCCGCAGCGAGTTCCGCGCGCTGAAGAACACGCTGAGCGGCAATGCCGAGCGGACGCTCATGAAGCTGGTGGTGGACGCCGCGAGCGACCGCGTGGTCGGGCTGCACATGGTGGGGCCCGACGCAGGCGAGATCGTGCAGGGCTTCGCGGTTGCGATGAAAGCGGGCGCCACCAAGGCGGTGTTCGACAGCACCATCGGCATCCACCCGACGGCGGCTGAGGAGTTCGTGACCATGCGCGAACCCGTGGCGGATTAACCCGGCTTCGCTGGCCGTGACAGATTCACGCAGGTCGGAGTTCGTAAGAGAGCGCTGACACCCTTTACACGGCCTTAGCCTACAGGCGGGCTGGCTCAGGCGTTCAATACCGCATGAGCGCGATCCTGAGAAATACCGGCGCGAGGGGCTGCCGCCGGTGGAACCACGCAGTGGCAGCCCTGGCCCTGGCCTGGGGCTCAGGCACGCTCGCGCAGCAGGCGCCTGCGGTCGTGAACGTGCCCGCCGCGCACCTGCACCACGCCGAAGGCTCGATCGCCTATGCGCCACTGGGCGACAAGGAGTGGCAGGACGTGCAGCCCCGGCGGCTGCTCAAGCGCGGAGACCGCCTCTGGACCGACCGCGGCTCCCGCGCCGAGGTGCAGGCCGGCGGCCATGCGCTGCGCCTCAATGGCGAGACGCAGGTGATCCTGGAAAACGTCGGCGGCAACGCGACCCAGCTGAGCCTGACGCAGGGCAGCATTGCCGCCACCGTCACGGCCCTCAATCCCGGCGACAGCTTCGAGGTCGGAACGCCCAACCTGGCGTTTCGCGCGCGGCAACCGGGCGACTACCGCATCGACGTGGACACCAAGCAGGGCGTCACGCGCGTGGTCGTGCTCTCGGGCGCGGGCGTCGTCTACGGTGAGAAGGGCGAGGCGCTGGAAGTGCGCAACGGCCAGCGCGTCGTGTTCCGCGAGCGCTCGCTGGCGCGCGTGCAGCAGCCGCTGTTCGCCGCGACCGACGATTTCGACCGCTGGGCAGGCGCGCGCAGGCGCGGCGAGCCGACGGTCACCATGCCCGCGGTCGCGCAGGGCGCGCAGCCGGCGCCCGCCACGCCCAACGGCATGGTGCACAAGGGCCGCGACATCGTGATCAAGGGCAGCGCCGCGGACGTGGCGGCGGCCACGGGGATCCCGGCGCGGCCGACGGCTGCAGTCCAGCCCGCACCCGCGCCGGCCGCCGCGCTGAAGGTGGCCGCGCCGGTGCACTCCGGCCCGACCCCGGCGCAAGTGCAGGCGGAAGCACAAGCGAAGGCCGCGGCGCAAGCGCAGGCGAAGGCGGCGGCCGAAGCGCAGGCACGTGCGGCAGCGGAAGCGCAGGCAAAGGCGGCAGCGGAGGCGCAGGCGCGTGCGGCCGCGCAAGAGCAAGCCCGCGCCGCTGCCGAAGCGCAGGCGCGAGCCGCCACGGAGGCCCGCATCGCCGCCGAAGCCAAGACGAAGGTCGCGGCCGAGGCGCGTGCTGCGGCGCAGGCGCAAGCGGCGCGCGAGCAGCAGGAACGCCAGCGCCTGGCGCACCAGCAACGCGAAGAAGAACAGCGCCGCGCCGCCGCCGCTCGCGCGGAGGAAGAGCGTCGCGCTGCCAGCAACGCGCGCGCGCAGGAAGAACGCCGTGCCGCCGCTGCGGCGCGTGCCGAGCAGGAACGGCGTGCGACGGCTGCCGCGCGCATCGAGCAGGACAAGCGGGCCGCGGCCGAAGCCAAGCGCGCCGAGGAGCGCCGCCGGGCCGTGGCCGGCAAGCGCGAGGAAGAACGGCGCGCCGTGTTCGCCAAGCGCGAACAGGAAGCCAGGCGCATCGCCGCTGCCAAGCGTGCGGAAGACGAGCGTCGCGCGGCGCAGCTGCAGGCCAGGCGCCTCGCAGAAGAGCGCAAGCTCGCCGCCGCGCGTGCGGCTGCCGAAGAGAAGAAGCTCGCCGAAGCGCGCCGCCACCAGCTCGCGCGCCTGCAGGACCAGGCGCGGCGCGAAGAACTGTCGGCGCAGCAAAGGCGCGAACAGCAGGCAAGGCGGGTGGAGGACGAGCGGC
>DATAGN010000490.1:0-4106 GCA_036263715.1 Ramlibacter sp. | reverse complement strand
GCAAGGGCCTGGCGGGCGTGCTGGAAGTGAAGGGCAAGGCCGATCCCACGGTGTACAGGTCTTCTGACAAGGGTCACGGCGACATGGCGCACTGAGCCTTCCAGGCCATCGCCACGAAAGCGGCCTGCGGGCCGCTTTTTTTTCGTCTCTTCCTTCCAACCTTGACGCGCCACAAAACCACGCCGCTCCCCCGTCCCTAGCCTTGCAGCCATGAACACACACCCAATCGCGCCCTGGCATTTCCGCGGCCGCAAGCTCCTGCCCGTCGTCCAGGGCGGCATGGGCGTCGGCGTCTCGGCCGGACGGCTCGCCGGCACCGTCGCATCCTTCGATGCGATCGGCACCATCTCATCGGTCGACCTGCGCCGCCTCCACCCGGACCTGATGGAGCGCACGCAGGCGCTGGAAGGGCCCGGCGCCAAGCCGGCCATCGACGCAGCGAACCGCGAGGCGCTCGCGCGCGAGATCCGCCGCGCGCGCGAACTCGCGCAGGGCCGCGGCCTGGTGGCGGTGAACGTGATGAAGGCGCTGGACCAATACGAGACCTACGTGCGCCAGGCGCTGGAAAGCGGCGCCGACGCGCTGGCCGTCGGCGCCGGCCTGCCGCTGGACCTGCCGGAGCTGGCGCGCGACTTCCCGCAGGTGGCGCTGGTGCCCATCCTCTCGGACGCACGCGGGGTGCAGTTGCTGGTGCGCAAGTGGGAGAAGAAGGGCCGCCTGCCGGATGCGATCGTGATCGAGCATCCGGGGCGCGCCGGCGGCCATCTCGGGGCGGCGAAGGTGGAGGACCTGGGCGACCGCCGCTTCGATTTCGACGTGGTGCTGCCCGAGGTGCGCGCCTTCCTCGACAAGTCGGGATTGGACATCCCGCTGGTCGCGGCCGGCGGCATCGGGGGCCCGGACGACATCCGCAGCGTGCAGGCCCTCGGCGCGGCCGCCGTGCAGCTCGGGACCGCCTTCGCGGTGACCAGCGAGAGCGACGCCAGCGATGCCTTCAAGGCGGTCCTGGCGGCCGCGCGGCCCGAGGACCTGGTCGAATTCACCAGCGTTGCCGGCCTGCCCGCCCGCGCCGTCCGCACGCCCTGGCTGGACAAGTACCTGCGCCTGCAGGACCGCATGCGCAAGCACGCGCATGCCAAGGGCCACTGCACGATGTGGTTCGACTGCCTGGCCCATTGCGGCCTGCGGGATGGCAACGCCGCCTGGGGCCAGTTCTGCATCGACAAGGTCCTTGGCCACGCCCTCACCGGGGACGTGCGGAAAGGCCTATTCTTCAGGGGTGCGGGGCGGCTGCCCTTCGGCACCCAGATCCGCCCGGTGCGGGACCTGCTGGAATGGCTGGTCGGCCCCGGGATCCCCGCCACCCAGCCCATCGAGGTGCCAGCCGCATGAAGCGCGATCCCTCCCCCCACACGCTGCCGGCCATCGCGCCGCAGCCGATCAGCCTGGACGTCCTGCGCGAGAAGTACCTCAAGCCAGGAGAGACCACCGAGGCCGACCTGCTGCAGCGCGTCGCGCGCGCACTCGCCAGCGTCGAAGCCGAGCCGCTGCGCGCCGAGTGGGAGGCGAAGTTCCTGGCCAACCTGCGCGCCGGCGCCATCGGGGCCGGCCGCATCATGAGCGCCGCCGGCACCGACCTCGAAGCGACGCTGATCAACTGCTTCGTGCAGCCGGTGGGCGACGCGATCCAGGGCCGCGACGACGAGGGCTTCCCGGGCATCTACGAGGCGCTGCGCGAAGCGGCCGAGACCATGCGCCGCGGCGGCGGCGTGGGCTACGACTTCTCGCGCATCCGCCCGCGCGGCGCCGAGGTGCGAACCACGGCGTCGGTGGCCTCCGGGCCCTGCAGCTACATGGACGTCTTCGACCACTCGTGCGCCACCGTCGAAAGCGCCGGCTCGCGGCGCGGCGCGCAGATGGGCGTGCTGCGCATCGACCACCCCGACGTGCTGGAGTTCATCACGGCCAAGCGCACGCCCGGTCGCTGGAACAACTTCAACGTGTCGGTCGCCGTCACCGACGAATTCATCCGCACGCTGCAGGCGGGGGGCGACTGGGCGCTGGTGCATGCGAAGAAGCCCGGCGCGGCGCTGCTCGCGCAGGGCGCGCACCTGCGCGCCGACGGGATGTGGGTGTACCGCACGCTGCCGGCGCAGCAGCTGTGGGACACGATCATGCGGTCGGCCTACGAGTTCGCCGAGCCCGGCGTGCTGTTCGTCGACACGATCAACCGTGACAACAACCTGCGGTACGCCGAGCACATCACGTCCGTGAATCCTTGTGGGGAGCAGATGTTGCCCCCGTACGGCTGCTGCGACCTCGGCCCCGTGGTCCTCACCCGCTTCGTCACCCATCCCTTCGGATTCGGCGGCACCCCCGCCTTCGATTTCGATGGGTTCGGCAAGGCCGTCGCCACCCAGGTCCGCGCCCTCGACAACGTCCTCGACCTCACCTTCTGGCCGCTCCCGCAGCAGCAGGCCGAAGCGCGCGCCAAGCGCCGCATCGGCGTCGGCTTCACCGGCCTGGGCAACGCGCTGGCGATGCTGCGCGTGCGCTACGACGCGCCCGAAGGCCGCGACATGGCCGCGCGCATCGCGCGCACGATGCGCGATGCCGCGTACGCCGCCTCGGTGGAACTCGCCAAGGAAAAAGGCGCCTTCCCGCTGTTCGATGCGGACAAGTACCTGGAAGCGGGCACCTTCGCCAGCCGCCTCGACGAGCCGCTCAAGCAACGAATCCGCGCGCACGGCATCCGCAACAGCCACCTGCTGTCGATCGCGCCCACCGGCACGGTGAGCCTCGCGTTCGCCGACAACGCATCCAACGGCATCGAGCCGCCCTTCTCCTGGACTTACCACCGCAGGAAGCGCGAGGCCGACGGCAGCACCAGCGAGTACGCGGTGGAGGACCACGCCTGGCGCCTGTTCCGCTCCCTCGGCGGCGACACCACCCACCTGCCTGCGTACTTCGTCTCGGCTTTGCAGATGTCGGCCGCGGACCACCTCGGGATGATGGAAGCGGTGCAGCCCTTCATCGACAGCGCGATCTCCAAGACGGTCAACGTGCCGGCCGACTACCCTTATGCCGACTTCCAGGGCCTGTACCTCGAAGCCTGGCGCGCCGGCCTGAAGGGCCTGGCCACCTACCGGCCGAACGACATCCTCGGCTCGGTGCTGTCCACCACCCCGGAGCAGGAGCGCCCGGCGGAAGTCGAGCGCCGCAAGGCCGACCCCATGCGCTCGATGATCGAGAAGCGGCCGCAGGGGCAGCTGCCGGCGGCGGTCGAGAAGGTCGAATACTGGACGCAACAGGGCCGCCAGACGCTGTACATCGTGGTGTCCTTCCTGCCGGTGGGCGACGGCCGCGAGCGCGCCATCGAGTTCTTCATGCCCGTGGGCCAGAACGGCGAGTCGCAGCAGTGGATCACCTCCAGCATGCGGCTGCTGTCTCTCGCGGCACGCGGCGGCTTCCTCGAACGCGCGCTCGCCGACATGCGCAAGGTGGCGTGGGACCGCGGCCCGGTGCGCCTGGGCACCCACACCAAGCCGGATGGCGGCACGGTGCCCCTGTGGCACGACTCGGAGGTGGCGGCCATCGGCTATGCCATCCAGAACATCATCGCGCGGCGCGCCGGCGAGCCGGTGCCCGAACTCGCGACGCCGCCCACGCCCGCGGTGGCGCCGCCGGCAACGATGGCCGGCGCCCGCTGCCCGGAATGCGGCGCGCACGCGATGATCCGCAAGGACGGCTGCGATTTCTGCACGCAGTGCGGCCACATGGGCAGCTGCGGATGACGCAGCCGATCCGCCTGCAGTCGCTGGTGGCGTCGCCCGCGGCCGGCTTCGAGGAGCCCTTCGGCATGCTTGAGGCCTGCCACGAGCGCGTGCAGCGCATGCTGGCCCTGCTGCAGCGATTGCGCGAACACCTGGCCAGCCACGGCGCCGACACGCAGGCGCAACAGGCGGCACGCGATGTCATGCGCTATTTCGACCAGGCCGCGCCGCTGCACCACCAGGACGAGGAACTGCACGTGTTCCCGCCGCTGCTGGCGCGGGGATCGGCGCAGGCGGTGCAGGTCGTGCGGCGCCTGCAAGAGGACCACGTGC
>DATAGN010000489.1:0-14957 GCA_036263715.1 Ramlibacter sp. | reverse complement strand
CCGCTTCGTGTCCAAGTCGGACGTGAAGCACTGGCCCCTGCTCGGCACCCTGGCCACCGGCGGCGGCACGCTCTACATCGAGCGCGAGAAGCGCCGCGATGCGATGCGCGTGGTGCACCACATGGCCGAGAGCCTGCAGCGCGGCGAGATCGTCGCGGTCTTTCCCGAGGGCACCACGGGCGACAGCAAGGTGCTGCTGCCCTTCCATGCCAACCTGATCCAGGCCGCGATTTCCGCGGACGCGCCGGTGCTGCCGGTGGCGCTGCGCTTCGTCGATCGCGCCACCGGCAAGGACAGCGTCGGGCCGCTCTACCTGGGCGACGACACGTTGCTGGGTTCGCTGTGGCGCACGCTCGCGGGGCCGCCGTTCGTGGCGCATGTGCGGTTCGGGGAGATGCAGAAGGCGCAGGGGAGAGACCGGCGGAAGTGGGCGGAGGATCTGCACGAAGTGGTGAACTCTCTGCGTAGGGCGGGGTAAGCGCGCGCAGCGCCGCACCCCGCCGGGCAGGCGCGTCGGGGTTCGCCTGCGGGCTCACCCCGACCTACGAAGTGGCGTCAGACAGGAAACGAAGCCATCGGCGGCGCCGCCGCGCCCGCCTCGCGCTGGAAGGTGACCACGTGGTCCACCTGCGCGCGGATGCCGATCCACTCGCCCACGCGGTGGTCGTGGTGGCTGGGCACGTGGGCCAGCACCGTCTCGCCCGTCTTCAGCCGCAGCGTGTAGAGGAACTCCGAGCCGCGGAAGGCCTTGCGGATGATCTCCGCCTTCACCGGCGCGTCGTCGTCGTGCACGATGTCGTCGGCGCGCAGCAGCACCTCGCACTGGCCGTAGCCGAAGGCCGCCGGCAGCGGGCACTCGGCCCCGTCGGTCAGCGCGCCCAGCGCCGTGTGCACCACGACCTGGTTGCCCACGCGCTTGAGGGTGGCCGGCGCGAACACGCCGTGGCCGATGAAGTCGGCGACGAAGCGCGTGGCCGGCCGGTGGTAGAGCGTGTACGCGTCGTCCCACTGGTGCAGCCGGCCTTCGTGCATCACGCCGATGACGTCGCCGATCGCGAACGCTTCCAGCTGGTCGTGCGTGACGAAGAGGGCCGTGGCCTGCGCCGCCTTCAGGATGCCGCGGATCTCGTGCGCGAGCCGCTCGCGCAGGTCGACGTCGAGATTGGAGAAAGGCTCGTCCAGCAGCAGCAGCTGCGGCCGCGGCGCCAGCGCGCGGGCGAGCGCCACGCGCTGCTGCTGGCCGCCGGACAGTTCGTGCGGCATGCGCTTTTCGGTGCCGCCCAGGCCCACGAGCGACAGCACCTCGTCGACGCGCGCCTTGCGTTCGGACCGCGCGACGCCGCGCCCCAGGCCGAAGGCCACGTTGTGGCCGACATCCAGGTGCGGGAACAGGGCGTAGTCCTGGAACACCATGCCGATCTGGCGCTGCTCGGGCGGCACGTGCTGGCCGGCGCCCTCGACCGTGCGGCCCGAGATCAGGATCTCACCGCCGCTGGCGGGCTCCAGGCCGGCCACCGCGCGCAGCAGCGTCGTCTTGCCGCAGCCCGAGGGGCCGATCAGCACGCCGATGTCCCCCGCGCGCAGGCCCAGCGACACGCCGTCCACGGCGGCGCGCGGCCGACCCGGGTACTGGACGCTCAGCTGGCGCAGCTCGATGTGCATGAGGACGATTCTAAATACATACAATTCTCATTTACTTGATCCAGGGCAAGTGCGTGCAGGCGCCGCCCAGCGAAGCTCCTTCCATGCTCCTGCGCCGCGTGCGCGACCTCCCGCTGCTGCTCGTCGCCGGCATCCTGCTGCTGCCGGTGGGCGCCGTGCTGGGCTCGTGGTTCGCCTGGAACGCCAGCAGCGGCCAGATCCTGCGGGAGATGGCCGCGACCGTGCTGCCCGACTACGCACTGACCAGCCTGCTGCTGTGCTTGGCTGTCGGCATCGGAGCGGCCGTCGTGGGCACGGCGACCGCCGCGGCCGTGACCCTGTTCGACTTCCCGGGCCGCCGCAGCTTCGAATGGGCGCTGCTGCTGCCGCTGGCCATGCCCGCCTATGTCGTGGCGTATGCGTACACCGACTTCCTCCAGTTCTCCGGGCCGATGCAGGCCTGGCTGCGGGCGCAGTTCGGGCTGGAAGGCCGCGTGTTCCCGGAGGTGCGCAACCTGCCGGGCGCGGTGTTCGTCTTCGTCTTCACGCTCTATCCGTACGTCTACCTGCTCGTGCGCACGGCGCTGTCGGAACGCGCCACCCAGCTGATGGAGGCGGCGCGGCTGCTCGGCGCGCCGCTGGCGCGGCGCATCCGGCGCGTTGCCCTGCCACTCGCCCGCCCCGCAATCGCGGCGGGGGTGGCGCTGGCGCTGATGGAGACGCTGGCGGACTTCGGCGTGGCCAGCTACTTCGGCATCCAGACCTTCAGCGCCGGCATCTACAAGGCCTGGCTGGCGATGGACAACCGCATCGCCGCGGCGCAACTGGCGACCGTGCTGTTGCTGGTGGTGGCGGTGCTCCTGGCCATGGAGGCGCACGCGCAGAAGCGCCTGCGCTTCACCGCCGGCCGCGGACGCGGCGGCCAGGAGGCGCAACCCGCGCGTGCGCAAGGCGGCGCACGGGTGATCGCCTGGCTGGTCTGCGCCCTGCCGGTGTTGTTCGGTTTCGTGCTGCCGCTGCTGTTCATGCTGCGGCCGCTCGCGGCGGACTGGTCGGCGCTGCCCTGGGACCGCTTCCTGCAATGGGCCTACAACAGCCTGCGCCTGGGCGCGATCAGCGCCATGCTCGCGGTGTTGCTGGCCCTGCTGCTCGCCTACCGCCTGCGCCGTTCGCCCGGCGGCATCACGCGCGGGGTCGTGCAGCTCGCGGGCCTGGGCTATGCGGTGCCGGGTGCGGTGCTGGTGGTGGGCTTGCTGCTGCCCGTGGGCTGGCTGCAGCAGGCGTGGCCGCAAAGCGGCGTGGGTTACTGGATGACGGCCACCATCCTGGGCATCGTGTGGGCCTATCTCGTGCGCTTCGTCTCCGTGGCACTGCAGTCGGTGCAAAGCGGCTATGCGCGCATTCCCGCGAGCCTGGACGATTCCGCGCGGATGCTGGGCACCGGTGGCGCGGCGCTGCTGGCGCGCGTGCACTGGCCCTTGCTGCGGCGATCGGCCGCTGCCGCGGCGCTGCTGGTGTTCGTGGACGTGATGAAGGAGCTGCCGGCGACGCTGGTGCTGCGTCCCTTCAACAGCGACACGCTGGCCGTCGTGGCCTACCAGCTGGCCCGCGACGAGCGCCTGGGGGAAGCGGCCCTGCCTTCGCTGGCGCTGGTGCTGGTGGGCCTGGTGCCGGTGATCCTGCTCAGTCGCACGCTGCGCGCGCCGCAGGACCGGTGAGGCTCACAGCTCCTCGCCGCTCCATCCCCCGCGGTCGGCTGCCGGTTTGCGGAACACCACCTCGCCGGTGGGCACGTGCACGACCCGGATCTCGCTGTCGCGGCTGAAGCTCTTGGCGGCCAGGCTGATCGCGAGTGCGCGGTCGCTCACGGCGAAGACCCTGGACCCGGCGGCGGGCCAGAACCGGCCGGCGATCGGCTGGCTGCTTTCGATGCGGTAGTCGGCGGAGGTCATGGCGGGCGTCTCCCGGGCTGGTGGCGTCTGTACGGCCGTCTGCTGGTTTACCCCATGCTAGGAGCCCTGCGTGACAAAGCAAAGACCGTTCGTGGCAAGCAAGGCGGAAAGTCGTAACGCTTCGCAATGCTGCGATGCAGCAGCCTGGTCAGGCAGCAGCCGAGGGGAAACCCGCGCGATTGGCGCGAAGCGACGCACGTAGCATGACGGCCCCACCACGCGGAGAAGAAGACATGAAGTCCCCACTCGCATGCGCAGTCCTGGCCCTGGCGCTCGCCGGCTGTGCCCAAGCACCCGTGCAACCCGTCGTCTCCCCGGTCGCGCAGCCGCTGCCCGCGAACGTGCCCGCCTGGCAGCAGGGCCGCACACCGGACGCGGCCAGCTCGCCGCTCGCCCCGCACGCCGGCCGCATGACGGCGGTGCCGCCGGCGGAGATCCCCGTCAACACGCTGCGCGTGCCGGCCGGCTTCCGCGTGGAGCTGTGGGCCAGCGGCATGCCCGGCATCCGCGCGATGGCGCGTTCGGCCAGCGGCAAGATCTACGCGGGCACCCGCGGCATCGGCCGCGTCTACGAGATCACCGACAGCGGCGGCACGCGCACCAGCCGCGTGCTGGTCGACCGCCTGAACCAGCCGGCGGGCGTGGCGTACAACAACGGCACGCTGTACGTGATGGCGATCGACAAGGTGCTGCGCTACGACGGCATCGATGCCAATGCCAACGTCCAGCCGGTGGACGTGACGGCGGCCTTCAACCTGCCGCCGGAGCAGCACCACAACTGGAAGTACATCAAGTTCGGTCCCGACGGCAAGCTGTACGTGCCCTTCGGCGCGCCGTGCAACATCTGCGTGCCGGGCGAGCCCTATGCGCAGATCCGCCGCTACAACGCGGACGGCTCCGGCATGGAGGTGATCGCGCGCGGCGTGCGCAACAGCGTGGGCTTCGACTGGCATCCGACCACGCGCGAGCTGTGGTTCACCGACCATGGGCGGGACTGGATGGGCGACGACTCGCCCGAGGACGAACTGAACCGCCTGAGCCGCCCGGGCCAGTTCTTCGGCTTCCCGTTCTGCCATGCCAACGGCGTGGCCGACCGGGACGTGCGCAAGCCGAACCCCTGCGACGGCGTGACGATGCCGGTCGCCGGCATGGGCCCGCACGCCGCCGCGATGGGCATCCACTTCTACACCGGCACGATGTTCCCGCCGGAGTACCGCAACGTGGCCTTCGTGGCGCGCAAGGGCTCGTGGAACCGCAGCCAGAAATTCGGCTACGACGTGGTGGCGGTGCGTGCGGATGCCAACGGCAGCAATGCGCGCGTGACGCCCTTCGTCACCGGCTTCCTGGACGCGCAGAAGGATGCCTTCTGGGGCCGCCCCACCTACTTCCTGCAGCTGCCGGATGGCTCGCTGCTGCTGTCGGACGAGCAGATGGGCGCCATCTACCGCATCTCCTATGCGCGTTGAGGCGCTGCTGCGAGGCAGCGTCGCGGCGATCCTGCTTGCGGCCAGCGCGTCGGCGCTGCCGCAGCAGGCCCCACCCCCGCAGGTGCAGCTGTGCATGGCCTGCCACGGGCCGCAAGGCAATTCGCAGATCCCCACCACGCCGTCGCTCGCGGGCCAGCCGAAGCTGTTCATCGAGAACCAGCTGGTGCTGATCCGCGAAGGCATGCGCGTGGTGCCCGAGATGAAGGGCATGCTCGATGGCATGAAGGACGCCGAGATCGTCGAGCTCGCCGGCTGGTTCGCGCTCCAGAAGCCGGTGCCGGCGCAGCCGGGCGCACCGGAGCCGGCGAAGTTCCAGCGCGGCCAGTCCCTGGCCGCCAAGGCGCTGTGCGGCAGCTGCCACCTGCCCGATTACTCGGGGCGGCAGCAGATCCCGCGGCTGGCCGGCCAGCACGAAATCTTCCTGCTGCAGTCGATGAAGCAGTTCCGGGATCGGCCGGAGCCGGGGCGCGACACGATCATGGCGGCCTCGCTGCACGGCATCAAGGACGACGAACTCGCGGACATCGCGCACTACCTGGCCCACCTGCGTTAGGGAAGGGGCGGTGTCCCGCCCGTCGGACGTCCCACCTCGCTTGTAGTGTTTGGCCTACACGGCGTGCCAAAGCAGTTGCTTACTGTCGTTGCTGACCTCAGCATCCGAGCAAGCCTCATGCAGCTGCCCCTGTCCTCCCGCCGCCCGGCCCTCTCCGTGGGTCGCCTGGAGTCTTCGCGCGAAGGCCGCGACAGCGAGCTGTCCTGGCGAACGACGATGCTGCTGCTGTTCCCGCGGCTCGACGCGCGCCCCGGTCCCTGGCTGCTGTTCCTGGCCAGCGTCTGCAGCTACGTTGCCATCCGCGCCCTGGAGCTCGGACACTTCTGAGCCGCCTACAATGGCGGCCCTCGCCGCCGTAGTTCAATGGATAGAACGAGCGCCTCCTAAGCGCTAGATACAGGTTCGATTCCTGTCGGGGGCGCCACTAAGTCCTTGGGATCAAGGGGCCTTACCCAGAATGCGGGGTTCATCCGTGGCAGGGTTCGTCCGCGCTCCTCGCTGTCCGCAAGGCGTTCATGTGCATCAAGCGAAAGCGAAGTCCGACGCCGTCAGGTTTCCAGGCTGGATGCCTATCAGCCAAATTAACGTGTCGGTGTCGATGGTGAGGACGGAGAACGACCAGTAGTCGGTAATGCGCTCCAGCACTCCGGCGAAGCTCGTGATCGGAGTGCCTTCCAGCCGAATTGCGTCGCGCGTGCCGCCGGCTTCGAACTCGTAGACCACCTGCACGCCAGTGTCCGCCCGCACGATCACGACGTCATTACCAGCAGCACCCATAAAGAGGTAGTCCACGCCCGCTCCGCCGTCGAACACGTCATCTCCGCTTTGACCGAGCAGCACATCCACCCCCTCACCTCCCACGAGCCAGTCGTTGCCGGCGCCCGCGTAGGCATAGTCGTTTTCTGCCTGCCCTAGGTACGTTTCGTTGCCGTCGCCGCCGACTAGGATGTCAACGCCGCCGCCGCCTTGGGCCGTGTTGTTGCCCGCCTCTCCGTAGAAGTAGTCAACGTCGCCGCCCCCCATCATGAGGTCGTCCCCGGGGCCGCCCAAGAACACGTTGACGCCGTCGCTTGCCGACTCTGGCCCGCCTGAACCCCCGAACATGACGTCGTTGCCAGCACCGCCGTACAGGTAGTCTTGGCCATTGCCCCCCACCAGAACGTCGAAGCCTCCTTCGCCCAGGAGCACGTCGACGCCGTCGCCTCCATAAAGGGTGTCGTGCCCATCTCTCGCGTAGACGTAGTCGTTGCCTGCGACGGTCGATAACACATCGTCGCGGTTGCCTCCGATGAGCACATCAGCATTTGGTGTGCCACTCTTTGACTCGCCAGGGTCGCTGATCGCAACGACCGCACCATCTCCGAACTGCAGATATTCCACGTTAGTCAACGTATCAACACCGTCAGTGGCGCGTGCGTCGGTCACGCTACTAGTACCTGAGACAGTGGTCGCATTGACCGTGTAAGCGTTGCGAGGACCGCTAAATGACGCGGTGTCAGTGTTCACACCCCCGTCCAGCCAGTCATTGCCGCCACCCCCCTGCAGGAAGTCGTCGCCGCCGCCGCCAACGAGCACATTGCTCAGGGAGTTTCCAACCATGACGTCTGCCGCCGCCGATCCATCTGCGGATTCGAGATCACCCATGAGCCAATACAGAGTCGTAGGCGTAGCACCGGCATCGGCGAGGGGCATCGCGAATCCGGCCTTCGTGTCCACTAGGCTAGACAATTGAAAGTCTGGGAGTGCGATTAGCCAGCCTTCTGGGTCTGTTGATGCGCTTACCTTATCCATTCCGCTAGCATCCCAAAGCGTCGCGTAGGCGTTGAGGCGTTGAAGATTGTGGACCGTATCGCCAGCGTTTGTCGTCAGGTTCTTGCCGTACAGATATTGCAAGGCAAGTGCATCCAGCACCATTGGCGTGAACGGGTCGTACACTCTCAGGTTGAAGTCAAACGCGTCTTCATAGGACATCACAGTCGCCCAGTCGATGTCCAAGCCGCCCAACCCAAAATTAGCAAATGTGGGCCTGCCTGTTCCTCCATTGTCGTGAGGGTGTTTCAGCCCAAGCGAATGTCCAAGCTCGTGAAGAAACACCATCCATCCGGCGCTGCCTGGTTCGTAGGTAGAGAGATAATTGGCTGCACTATTGAGATTAAGGTAGACGTCCCCCGACTCACCCGTGTACCTAGAGGCAGAGCCACTAGGAAAGAACGCTCGGGCCCAAGTGAACGAACTGCTGAAGAAAACATTGCTAGCATCGCTTGAGATGTTTATCTCACTGCCCCATGCGTTCGCAGCCGCCGGAGTCGCAAAGTAACCCAAGTAATTAAACCGGACGTTCGCCACGTATGAAATAGTGCTGAGCGTCTGGCTCATTTGGGTCTGGACTGCTGCTGGGTTATTCCAACTTTCTCCATTCCACCCGCCTGAGATGGACCAATCGATACTTCTATCCGCACCTAAGCGCCAGAAGTACCCGTTAGTCATTCCGTCGACAAGTTCGTCTCCCGTCGGAACGAAATAGCCGGTTTGGGGAGTTGCCATGCTGACCTTTATAAGTTTCGCGCAACGCAGTTGCCGCTCTAGCGCCGTTGATTTCTAAGCAGACTACACGCGTAAGCAGACGGTTCTTAGCAATAGGGCGTTCTGCACGTTGAAGCTTGCTAGCTCAGCCTTTTATCAGCGCGATGCGCTCTTGGTCAACTTGCGCACGTCACACACACGTCCAAAGCAAAACCGACAGCCACCATCTCTGAAAAAAGTGGTCTTTTAGTTCCTAGTTCTTGAGAGCGGAACTACATTTGTCGTCTGCGCATCGGAGATTCCCCTCTCTCAGTTTTGCGCCCACGGGAAGGTTGCCCGGTGAGAGTCGCTGCACCCAGTGCCGGGATAAGCGGGAGGAGTTCGAAGCGGCGCCGCCCGCGCACAGGAAGCCGCCTCCCTCCACCAAGCCAAGGCAGGAGTTCACTCCGTCGCTGAGGACAGCTTGGTTGGTCCTTCAGCCGCTCTCCGGGAGTGGGACGGTGACTCAGTGCGACGCCTCTCGGCGCAGTCCTCTTCGTCGTCGACGGCCCCCCGAATCCAGAGCGTTGGGTAGAGTCGCATGGGGCCGGCCTGTAGGAGACGCCTGTCAGGGCGCCAATTCGGCTGATGCTCTTCAGTTACCTGCCGCTGATTCCCGGCGGTCCTTCCCCTTACAGCTTTCCATTCCAGGCTGCAACCTGGAAAGTACGGCCGTGCCCGTACGTCGGCTCAGCGGTATGCGGATTCGACTCAGGCCACAATCCAGCCCCTTAGGCCGATTTCTTAACGTCCTGCAACAGATTCCTCATAGGCGTCACAAACATGAAGCCCAGCCGCGTCTCCTTCTCCAAGACCCCCCAGGCCAAGTGCGACTTCGCCGTCGTGGCGGACGACGGGCCCGTCTTCCTGGACGTGATGGCGAACGACAAGGGCGGCAAGGCGAAGTCGTTGTACTCGGTGGCACCGGTCGGCGGCAAGGACCTGCTCAACCCGGTGACGACCGCGGTGAGCAAGCTGGGCGCGGAAGTGAAGATCGTGAACGGCCGGGTCTCGTACAACGCGGATACCTCCGCGCAGATCGCAGCGCTCGACGACGGCGAGTTCCTGATCGACAGCTTCACCTACGCCATTCGCCTGGGCAACGGCACGATCAGCACGGCGACGGTGTTCCTACTGGTCCGCGGGTCCGACAACGATGGGGGTCCCGTGTTTGGCGGCGATGACCCCGTCACGGAAACCGTGCTCACGGAACCGGTGCAGGGCAACGGCACCCTGACGGCCGAGGGCACGCTTCGCTTCAACGCGGAAGCTGGTGAGAATTACGCGGTGAATGTGTTGAGCATCCCGCCGGGTCCGCTCGGCACTCTCACCGCGCAAGTAACGCAAGATCCCACCGGAGCGGGATTGGGCAGGATCAGCTGGGACTACGTCCTCGCGCCGGGGTCTGCCGACTACCTGTCGGCCGGCCAGTCGCGGACGGAGAACTTCATCCTGCTGCTCGAGGATGGCAATCCCCTGACCGCTCCCATCGAGCACACCGTCCAGGTGGTCGTGCAGGGCACCGACGATCCCACCACCTTCAGCGGCGACCTGGCGGGCGGGGTCACCGAGCCCGCAGGCGCGAGCGGCACCCTCTCGGACACCGGCACGATCGTGTTCCACGACGTCGACCAGCGCGGCGGCCACATGGTCACTGCCGTGAACAAGGCGGCGGACGCGAAGGGCACTCTCGACGCTGACGTGTCCGGCGCAACCACAGAAGGAACCGGCATCGAAGGCACGATCGATTGGACGTACACCGTCGACGCCGCCGTGGTGAAGGCCCTCGGCCTGGATGCCGGTGAAACCTGGATCGACCGCTTCACCGTCATCCTCACCGAAGGGGGCATTTCCGTCTCGCAGGCGGTGGAGGTCACGATCACCGGCACCGACGACGTCGCACTGGTCGGCCTGCCGACGATGACGAACGCCGGCGCCCTGTTCGCCGCCTGATCACTTCGACAGCAGCCGCATCGCCTCCTCCAACCCCTTGATGGTCAGCGGGTACATCCGCCCGTTCATCAACTGCTGGATCACCGAGATGCTCTGGCGGTACTGCCACACGCCCTGCGGCTCGGGATTGATCCACGCGAACTTGGGGAAGGCATTGGTCAGGCGCTGAAGCCATTCGGCGCCGGCTTCCTCGTTGTTGTATTCGACGCTGCCGCCCGGCTGCAGGATCTCGTAGGGGCTCATCGTCGCGTCGCCGACGAACACCAGCTTGTAATCCTTGTTGTACTTGCGGATGATGTCCCAGGTCGGGAACTTCTCGCTGAAGCGCCGCCGGTTGTTCTTCCACATGAAGTCGTAGACGCAGTTGTGGAAGTAGTAGAACTCCAGGTGCTTGAACTCCGCCTTCGCCGCGGAGAACATCTCCTCGACACGGTGGATGTGTTCGTCCATCGTGCCGCCCACGTCCATCAGCAGCAGCACCTTCACGTTGTTGTGGCGCTCCGGGACCATCTTGATGTCCAGCCAGCCGGCATTCGCGGCGGTGGAGCGGATGGTGTCGTCGAGGTCCAGTTCTTCCTCGGCACCCTCGCGCGCGAACTTGCGCAGGCGCCGCAGCGCGATCTTGATGTTGCGCGTGCCCAGTTCCTGGCTGTCGTCGTAGTCCTTGTAGGCGCGCTGGTCCCACACCTTCACCGCGCTCTTGTTGCGGCTCTTGTCCTGGCCGATGCGGATGCCCTGCGGGTTCACGCCATACGCGCCGAAGGGCGAGGTGCCGCCGGTGCCGATCATCTTGCTGCCGCCCTCGTGCCGGTCCTTCTGTTCCTCGAAGCGCTTCTTCAGCGTCTCCATCAGCTCGTCCCAGCCCATCTTCTCGATCTTCGCCTTCTCCTCGGGCGACAGTTCGAGTTCGAGGTTCTTGCGCAGCCACTCCAGCGGGATGTCCTTGGTGAAGTCCGCCAGCATTTCCACGCCCTTGAAATAGGCAGCGAAGGCGCGGTCGAACTTGTCGTAGTGCTTCTCGTCCTTCACCAGCGCGGTGCGGGACAGGTAGTAGAAGTCGTCCAGGCTGTACTGGCCGTCGCTCTCCGGGCCGACCACGCCGGCCTTGATCGCCTCCAGCAGCGACAGGTATTCCTTGACCGAGACCGGCAGCTTCGCGCTGCGCAAGGTGTAGAAGAAGTCGATCAGCATGGGGATGGCTCCGGCCGGTTCATTTCTGGGAGGGCTGCGCCGGTTCGAAGTTCCAGGCGGAGCCCTTGCAGCTGTGCAGTTCGATGCGGCCGCCTGGGGGGACGGTCACTCCCTCATTCTCCGCATCCGCGCTGCGCTCTGCCGCGGGCATCTCGTCGTCGTAGCGCAGGTGGGCGGAGCAGCGTTCGGAATGGCTGGCCGACACGCGCCAGGGTGCGCGCGTCGCATTGCGCACCGAGAGGATCCGCAGGAGGTGGCTGCCGTTCGCCCGCTGGTCCTCCCACTCGCTGCCCGCGCCGGTGAGGCGGACCACCCTCGTGGGCAGGAAGCGGCGTGCCTTCGCCGGCTCGAGGAAAGCGAGCGACAGCGCAGTTTCGTCGGGCAGCCCGCGCACCTGCAGCCGGCCCTCCTGCAACAGGGGCTGCTGCGGCAGTTCCGGGCGGCACGCCGAGCGCAGGGCGGGGTCGTGCAGGGCCGCATTGCGGCGGACGTATCCCGCGTCCCGCCCCCGTGCCGGCAGTCCGACAGCCCGCCGGGCAGCACGGCGAGTACGCGTGACGGGGCCAGGCCATCCTGCTGGTGGCCATCCTCCACGTGCAGCACCAGCTTGCCGGGCAGGGCCTTGCCGGCCATGCGGCCCGAGTGGACCGTGCCGCAGTTGAGGCCCGCGCATTGGGAATACCAGCCGCAGACGTGCGACCCGTTCTGCACCAGGACGAGCGAGGTGTAGCCCACGAAGGAGCTGCCGTCGAAGCAGTGGGTGAAGTAAATGGGACCGAGCTGGTCCTCGAAGTCGCGCTCGGTGCAGGTGCCGGCCGGGACGCCGTACAACCCGGACACGTCACGCATCATCGGCGGGGCAGGCTGCGCGCCGGCCGCGCACGCGGCCAGCAGCAAGGCGGCGATGCCCCCGCGCATGCCTCAGTCGCGCGGCCGCGCGAGCTGGTACTGCAGGTGCGCCTTCACCTCGGGCCATTCGCCCGCGGCCAGGCTGTACATCACCGTGTCGCGCACGGTGCCGTCCCGGCGCAGGGCATGGTGGCGCAGCACGCCGTCCTTGCGCGCGCCCAGGCGCTCTATCGCGCGCTGCGACGCATGGTTGTAGTTGTCGGTGCGCCAGCCCACGAGCTTCGCACCGAGCGTGTCGAACGCGTGCTGCATCAGCATCAGCTTGCAGGTGGTGTTGACGTGCGTGCGCTGCCAGCTCTTGCCGTACCAGGTGTAGCCGATCTCCAGCCGCTCCACGGCGGGAACGATGTCGTGGTAGCGCGTGCTGCCGATGACGCGGCCGGTGGCGGCGTCGACGACGACGAAGGGGAGCATGTGCCCATCCTCGTAGCCCTTGAGGGCCGCGGCCACATAGGCGCTCGCCTCGCCGGGCGCAGGCACCGAGGTGACGCGCAGGTTCCAGAGCTCGCCGTCGCGTGCGGCCACTTCCAGGGCGGCGGCATGGTCCTGCACCATCGGCTCGAGCCGCACGCCCGGCGCTTGCAGGGTGACGGGTTCGGGTTTGCGCATCACTTGCCTCCGTTGCGGCGCGCCCGCCAGCGGCGCGCGAGTTGCACGCCGGCGCCGCCGCCCAGGCCGCACAGCAGGATCGCCCCGAGCGACGCGGCGCCCGAGCCGGCGATGTCCCATCCGAGCAGCTTTCCGATGCCGAAACCGACCAGCCCGCCGGCCAGGAAGCCGGCGGCGTCGGTCAGTCCCTCGGCCAGCAGCTTGTTCACCCGCAGCCTTAGCGGTTGTGCCGCTGCATGAACACGAGCTTCTCGAACAGGGTCACGTCCTGTTCGTTCTTCAGCAGCGCGCCCACCAGCGGCGGCACGGCCACCTTCTCGTCCTTGCTTTGCAGCGCCTCGGCCGGAATGTCCTCGGCCACCAGCAGCTTCAGCCAGTCCAGCAGCTCGGACGTGCTGGGCTTCTTCTTCAGGCCGGGCAGGTTGCGCACGTCGTAGAAGGTCTTGAGCGCCGAGGCGAGCAGGTCCTTCTTGAGGCTGGGGAAGTGCACGTCCACGATCTGCTTCATCGTTTCGGCATCGGGGAACTTGATGTAGTGGAAGAAGCAGCGACGCAGGAAGGCGTCGGGCAGCTCCTTCTCGTTGTTCGAGGTGATGAACACCAGCGGCCGGTTCTTGGCCTGGATCAGCTCGCGTGTCTCGTAGACGTAGAACTCCATCCGGTCGAGTTCGCGCAGCAGGTCGTTGGGGAATTCGATGTCGGCCTTGTCGATCTCGTCGATCAGCAGGGCGATCGGCTGCTCCGCCGTGAACGCCTGCCACAGCACGCCCTTGACGATGTAGTTGTGGATGTCCTTGACCTTCTCGTCGCCCAGCTGCGAGTCGCGCAGGCGGCTGACCGCGTCGTATTCGTACAGGCCCTGGTGCGCCTTCGTCGTCGACTTGATGTGCCACTGCAGCAGCGGCATGCCGAGCGCGGACGCCACCTCCTCGGCCAGCATCGTCTTGCCGGTGCCCGGCTCGCCCTTGACCAGCAGCGGGCGCTTGAGCGTGATGGCGGCGTTGACCGCCAGCATCAGGTCCTGCGTGGCGACGTAGTTCTGCGAGCCTTGGAACTTCATGGGTGCGGGGGTGGGGGAGGGCGGCGGGGGCGGCCCCCTATAATCGCCGGTTGATCGAAAGAAACTGACCTCGTCGGATTGTGCTCGCAAAATGAACAAGTTGTTGACCACGGTTTTCGCCCTCGCTGTCGCTTGCGTGACCAGCGTGGCCCTGGCGCAGATGTCCCCCGCGACGGCCCCGGTGCAGGCGCCCACGCGCGCGGGTTCGGACACCGCCGGCGTGAACGGCCCGAAGTCGCTGGAAGCCAAGGTCGCGCAGTGCATCGGCTGCCACAGCATCATCGGCTACAAGGGGACCTTCCCCGAGGTGTACCGCGTGCCCATGATCGCGGGCCAGAACGCCAAGTACATCGCCGCCGCGCTCAATGCGTACAAGGCCGGTGACCGCAAGCACCCGACCATGCGCGGCATCGCGCAGTCGCTGACCGACCAGGACATCGCCGACATTTCCAGCTACTACGAGGCGCTGGGCAAGAAGCATGTGAAGCCGGCCGCCGACAAGCCCAGCCGCGAGCCGAGCACGCAGGTCGCCGCGCTGCTGCAGAAGGCCGCCTGCGCCTCCTGCCACGGCGCCAACATGTCCAAGCCGATCGACCCGAGCTACCCGAAGATCGCGGGCCAGTACGGCGACTACCTGTTCGTCGCGCTCAAGGCCTACAAGACCGACAACAACGCCGCCATCGGCCGCAACAACGGCGTGATGGGCGCGATCGCCAAGCAGTTCTCCAACGCCGAACTGAAGGCGATCTCGGAGTACATCGGTTCGCTGCAGACCGAGATGGCGACGGTGCCGCAGCCGAAGCTGCATCGCAACGACTGACGCTCACGCTCAGGTCGTCGCCCGGCGCTGCACGCATTCCACGTAGGCCTGCCCGTCCGGCGGCCGGCCGGCGCGCTGACTTTCCCACAGCATCTGCCCGAGGCACTCCATCGCCTCGTGGTGCGCGTCGTGCAGCGAATTGCGCTTCGCCGCCAGCAGCTCCACGGCCTGGCGGATGCCGCGCGGCTGGTCGATGGAGCACTGCTCGCTGATCGACAGG
>DATAGN010000488.1:0-4052 GCA_036263715.1 Ramlibacter sp. | reverse complement strand
ATCAGGTTGCCTGGCGCGAATCACTGAAAAGCGATTTCTCGGAGTCACACCTAGCGCTTGAACTTGCCGTCCTGTCCGATGATGGAGAGGTCGGCGAAGTCGAGGCCGGTGTGGTCGTCCGCCGCGAAGCTCACTTCGAGGCCGCCGAGGTCGAACTTCTTCAGGCCTTCCAGAGCCGCCTGGATCTTCGCGCGCGTCGGGTTCGGGCCGGCGCGGCGCAGGCCTTCCACCAGCACCTTCGCGCCGGCATAGCCTTCCAGCATCGCCGGGCTCAGTTCCACGTTCTTGTCCTTGGCCAGCGCCATGGCCTCCTTGATGAAGCCGAAGGCGAACGAACGCTCGTACGGGAACACCTGCGTGACGATAACGCCGCGCGCCTGGTCGCCCAGGCTCTTGATGAAGCCCGTGGACGCGTTGTTCGACAAGGTGACCACCTGCGCGGCCGAGTTCGCGGCCCGCAGCGCCTTCACGCCGTCGGCCACCGCGTTGCCGGAGGCGACCCAGACCACCGCCTGCGCCTCCTTGCCGGTGATGGCGGGGATGATCTGCTTGTAGTCGGGCTTCTGCCGGTCCGCCTTGATCACCACCAGCGGCTCGAGCCTGGCCTTGGCGAAGCCCTTGCGCGCGCCTTCGAGGCCATCGGTGCCGAAGGAGTCGTCCGCGTACACCACGGCGATGCGGTTCACGCCGAGGGTGTGCAGGTGCGTCACGGCCTTCTCCGCCTCCCGCTGGTAGGTCGCGCGCACGTTGAAGACGTGCTTGCGCACCGGCTGGTGCAGCGACATCGCACCGGTCGACGGCGCAACGAGCGGGACGCCGTGCTGGTCCAGCAGCGGGATGATGGCTTCGGAGTGCGGCGTGCCGCGCACCAGGAACAGGGCGACGACGTTCTTCTCCTCGATCAGCACCTTGGCGTTGGCGGCGGCGATCTTGGGATCGAACTTGTCGTCCATCGAGACCAGCTCGATCTTCTGGCCGTTCACCCCGCCCTTCGCGTTGACGCTGTCGATGAGGAGCTTGGCGCCCTCGGTCGTTTCCTTCACGCCGGCCGCCACGGTGCCGGTGAAGCCGGCTGTCTGGCCGACCAGGATCTGGGCTGCCGCCCAGAGGGGCGCGAATGCGACCACGGCCGCAAGGATGGACTTCTTCACGGGAACCTCCCCCAACGGGGCGGACGCCCCCACTTGGGACAAAGTGTATTGAGAGCTCTGCAGTACGCCTAGCGGGTTCGTGCCGAACGCGCAACAACTACACGCGCGTGAGCATGCGTTCGGGCAGGACGCTCTGGAAGACCGGTACCAGCTGGTTGATGCGTTCGGCGGCCTGTGCCTGGCAATGCTGGCTGGCAACCACCTGGTACACGGCGTCGCGCAGCAGCCACAGCTCCTGCGGCCGTTCGGCCGTGTGCACCCGCCAGCGCAGGCGGTCGCACTCGAAACCGTGGCAGTCGTCCAGCACAGCCAGCAGCTGCCGCCGGACCGTCTCCACACCGGCATGCGGGGGACGGATCTGCCACTCGAGGGGTCGGCTGTTCAGCCAGTTCTTCCACGCAGCCATCGGGGAGGGAGTGGGAAGGAGGGACTTGAACCTTAGCGTCTACGGATGAGCTTTACATGTAGGACTTGAGCTATGCCCGGCGTAGGACAGGGGCAAGCCCCCCTCTGACAGCCGGGCTGACGGCCCCTCCGTAGAATGTCCGGCCCCCGCTTCAAGAAGGCCTCCATGTCCCAGGGATCGATCCGCATCCGCGGCGCCAGACAGCACAACCTCAAGAATCTCGACCTCGACCTGCACACCGGCGAACTGACGGTGGTCACCGGCCCCAGCGGCTCCGGCAAATCCAGCCTGGTCTTCGACACGCTGTACGCGGAAGGGCAGCGCCGCTATGTGGAAACCTTCTCCGCTTATGCGCGCCAGTTCCTGGAGCGCATGGACAAGCCGGCCGTCGACCGCGTGGAAGGGGTGCCCCCCGCGATCGCGATCGACCAGACCAACCCGGTCCGCTCGTCGCGTTCCACCGTGGGCACCATGACGGAGCTGAACGACCACCTGAAGCTGCTGTTCGCGCGCGCCGCGCAGCTGTTCGACCGCAAGACGGCGCTGCAGGTGCGGCACGACACGCCCGAGACCATCTACGAGCAGTTGATCGAACGGGCCCGTGAAGGCGATCCGCGCCTGGTCGTGACCTTCCCGGTGGAGTTGCCCGGCGGCACCACGCCGGAGGAAGTGGAGCAGTGGCTGGCCGCCAGCGGCTTCACGCGCGTGCAGGCGGAGCGCGAAGTCGCCACGCCGACGGGGCCGCGCAAGGTGCTCGACGTGGTCGCCGACCGCTTCCGCATCCGGGGGGTGGAGAAGGCGCGGGCGATCGAGGCGATCGAGGTGGCGCTGAAGCGGGGCAGCGGCAGGCTTTCGGTGTACGCGGGTGACGACGAGGCGAAGGACGTCTGGAAGTTCTCGACCGGCCTGCATTGCCCCGAGAGCGACATCCGCTACGGCGACCCGGTGCCGTCGATGTTCTCCTTCAACTCGCCGGTGGGCGCCTGCGAGACCTGCCGCGGCTTCGGCCGCGTGATCGGCGTCGACTACGGGCTGGTGATCCCGAACGACAAGCTCACGCTGCGCGCCGGCGCCATCAAGACCTTCCAGACGCCGGCCTGGTCCGAGTCGCAGGACGACATGATGCGGCACGCGGAAGCGGCGGGCATCCCGCGCGACACCCCCTGGTACAAGCTCACGCCGGAACAGAAGCAGTGGGTGATCCACGGCGCGCCCAACTACCGCGAGGGCAACTGGAACCGCCAGTGGTACGGCGTGAAGCGCTTCTTCGAGTACCTCGAAAGCAAGTCGTACAAGATGCACATCCGCGTGCTGCTGTCCAAGTACCGCAGCTACACGCCGTGCCACGCCTGCGGCAGCGCACGCCTGAAGACCGACTCGCTGATCTGGCGCCTGGGCAGCAAGGCCGACGCGGACGCGGTGCTGGAGCCGTCGCGGCGCTTCATGCCGGTCGGCGTGGAGTGGACGCGGGAGCAGCTCGAAGCGCTGCCCGGGCTGTCGCTGCACGACCTGATGATCCTGCCGATCGACAAGCTGCGGCGCTTCTTCGACCGCGTCGAGCCGGAAGCGGAAGCGCACGCCGGCGGCGGCGAGCTGCAGGCGCTGAAGCTGCTGTTCGAGGAGATCAACACCCGCCTGAAGTACCTGGTGGATGTCGGCATCGGCTACCTCACGCTCGATCGCCAGAGCCGCACGCTGTCGGGCGGTGAAGTGCAGCGCATCAACCTGACCACCGCGCTCGGCACCTCGCTCGTGAACACCCTGTTCGTGCTGGACGAGCCCAGCATCGGGCTGCACCCGCGCGACATGAACCGCATCGTGCAGGCCATGCACCGGCTGCGGGATGCCGGCAACACGCTGGTCGTGGTGGAGCACGACCCGGCGGTGATGATGGCGGCGGACCGCATCATCGACATGGGGCCGGGGCCGGGTGAGCGGGGCGGCCAGATCGTGTTCGACGGCACCACCAACGACCTGCGCGATGCGGACACGCTGACCGGCGCCTACCTCGGCGCGCGCAAGCACGTCGGCATGGGCTTCAAGCGCGCGGTGACGGAAGCCACGCCTCGGCTGGTGCTGGAGGGGGCGCGCGAGCACAACCTGCAGAACGTCTCGGTGGAGTTCCCGCTGCAGCGGATGGTGGTCGTCACCGGCGTTTCCGGTTCGGGCAAGTCGACGCTGGTGCAGGACATCCTGGCGCCGGCCCTGCTGCGCACCTTCGGCCGCGCCACCGAAACGCCCGGCCTGCACGACCGGCTGCTCGGGGCCGATCACCTGGGCGACGTCGTGTTCGTCGACCAGTCGCCGATCGGCAAGACCGCCCGTTCCAATCCGGTGAGTTACGTCGGCGCCTGGGATTGCATCCGCGAGATCTTCGCCACGGCGCCGCAGTCGCGCCAGCGCGGCTACACCGCCGCGAAGTTCTCCTTCAACTCGGGCGATGGGCGCTGCCCGACCTGCGGCGGCTCCGGCTACGAGCACGTCGAGATGCAGTT
>DATAGN010000487.1:0-2006 GCA_036263715.1 Ramlibacter sp. | reverse complement strand
AGCTCGCCGGCGGCGCTGCCGAGGAACTGCCGCTGCACGCTGGCCACGATGCCGGCCTCCCGCAGCATGTCGACCCAGAACGCGGCGATCGCGATGTTCGGGGCCTGCCGCACGCGCCGCACGGCTACTCGCCGTCCTGCTCGCGCGCCCGCTCGGCGTAGCGGTTGAAGCGCCAGGCGTCGCCTTGCAGCGTGATGCGGCGCCACACCTGGCGTTTGTGCGCCGGCGTCATCTCGGTCCAGCGCTGCACTTCCTCGAAGCTGCGCCCGCAGCCCTTGCACATCGCGTCGCCCTGGCTGGTGGAGCAGATCGCGATGCAGGGCGTGTCCGGCTGGGTGTCGTACCAGGCCTTCCAGGCCGCATAGGCCTTGGGCGGGAAGCTGTGCTCGTCCGCCTCGTCCTCGCGCCAGAACACCATCTGCGCGTAGACCTCGGCCAGCGCGCGCAGCTCGGGAGCGAGCGTCACGCCGTCGGGCGAAGGCTTGCGCTGGCGCCACCAGTTGATGGCGGCTTCGAGGTCGAGGATGTGGATTCCGGCCATGGGACTGCGGGGCGGCTGGGCATCATAAGCCGCCGGGGTGTGGTCTAATCCGCGGCTGCGAAGGGGAGTAGCTCCCAGTCGGTCGGTCGTCAAGACGAAGCTCGCGCTTCCGGCCGCCCGGACGCCGCCCGCACGGGCGCGTCGAGCAAGACCTTCGAAACGGGCCCGCGCGGCCCGGATCGAAGCTCCCCGGCCCCAGTCGCTTCGGTCCATGCCCCGCGGGAACACATCGTCGGTGTTTCTTCACGGAGCTACTCGCATGGAATTCATGTCGGCCGCCTGGTGGTCGGCCCTGCTGGCCATCATCCTCATTGACCTCGTGCTCGCGGGCGACAACGCCATCGTGATCGCGCTGGCCGCGCGCAACCTGCCACCCCACCTGAAGAACAAGGCCGTGATCTGGGGCACGGTCGGCGCGATTGCCGTGCGCACGGTGATGACCATCGGGGTCGTCTGGCTGCTCAAGGTCCCCGGCCTCATGGGGGTGGGCGGCGCTGCGCTGCTCTGGATCGCCTACAAGCTGATCGCGGGTGACGGCGGCGAGGGGGACCACGGCGCCGGCGCCACCACCTTCTGGGGCGCGATGAAGACCATCGTGATCGCCGATGCGCTGATGGGCATCGACAACGTGCTGGGCGTCGCCGGCGCCGCCCACGGCTCGTTCGACCTGGTCGTCATCGGCCTGCTGATCAGCGTGCCGATCGTCGTCTTCGGCAGCAAGGTCGTGCTCAAGCTGGTGGAACGCTTCCCCGCGATCATCCAGATCGGCGCGGCCGTGCTGGCCCTTACGGCCGCCAAGATGATCGTCGCCGAGCCGCTGCTCAAGCCCCTGTTCGACCCGAATGCAATCGCCCGCTGGAGCACTTATGCTGTGTGCATCGTGGGCGTCCTCGCCGCGGGCTGGCTGGCCAGCCGCGGCACCGGCCGCACCGCGGCCCAGTAATCGGCAGGAGGCCGGCACCATGGACAAGGTCATCGTGTATCTGGACGATCCGGCGTACGCGCGCGCGCAGATGCCGGCCATCGGCGCACCGCCCACGCACTGGGTGCTGGTGGCCTGCGCACCGCGCATGACGCATCGCATCAGCAAGTGGGTGAGCCACTCGGCGCGCGAGAACTGGCGCGCCAAGTGGGCCGACAAGCTGTTCGACCAGGTCGTGCCGCCGCTGCGCGAGCGTGGCGATGCGGTGACGCCGGTCCTCGCACGCGGGCCGCTGCCCGAACTCACGCGCACGCTGATGGCCCAACACGGCACCGCCCGCGTGATCGACGTGCGCCGGCCCAAGGCGCCCGAGGGCAACGAGGGCCGCTGGTCCCCGCCCGGCTCCGTGTTGGGTGCGTCCTTCGCGCTGCTCTTGGCGCTGGAGTAGCGGCGCCGCGCGCGGTGCTATGCTCCGCGCCCATGCTCAAGCTGCTCGTCAAGTGGCTGCTCAGCGCCGCGGCGCTGCTGTTCGTCGCCTACGTC
>DATAGN010000486.1:0-10940 GCA_036263715.1 Ramlibacter sp. | reverse complement strand
AGCGGCACATGTCCTGCTTCTCCTCCAGGTTCATGCCGGCCATGGGTTCGTCGAGCAGCAGCACCTGCGGTTCCATCGCCAGCGCGCGGCCGAGGTCCACGCGCTTCTGCAGGCCGTAAGGCAGCTGGCCGACCGGCGTCTTGCGAAAGGCCTGGATCTCCAGGAAGTCGATGATCTTCTCGACGTATTCGCGGTGCCGCATCTCCTCGCGCTCGGCCGGCCCGAAGCGGATGGCCTGCAGCAGCAGGTTGCTCTTGATGCGCAGGTTGCGGCCGGTCATGATGTTGTCCAGCACGCTCATGCCCTTGAACAGGGCCAGGTTCTGGAAGGTGCGGGCGATGCCCATCTCGGCCACCTGCCGGCTCTTCATGTGGTGGAAGGACTTGCCGCGAAATGCGATCGTCCCCTGCTGCGGCTGGTACACGCCGTTGATGCAATTGAGCATCGACGACTTGCCGGCGCCGTTGGGGCCGATGATGGCGCGCACCTCGTGCTCGCGCACGTCGAAGGAGATGTCGGTGAGCGCCTTGACGCCGCCGAAGGCCAGCGAGATGTTCTGCACGTCCAGGATGACGTCGCCGAACCTGCGGCCCGCGCTGGCGGGGGGCGAGACGCCGAGAACGCCGGGGTCGTCCACGATCTTCATGCTGCAGCTTTCAGGGCGGGGAAGGTGCGCGCGTCGTCGATCTTCAGCGTGGCGCTGACCACGCCCGTGCGCCCATCCTCGAACTTCACCTGGGTCTCGATGAACTGCTCGCGCTTGCCGCCATAGAGCGCCTCGACGAGCACGTCGTACTTGTCCGCGATGTAGCCGCGGCGGACCTTGTTGGTGCGCGTCAGCTCGCCGTCGTCCGCATCCAGTTCCTTGTGCAGGACCAGGAAGCGGTGGATCTGGCTGCCGGCGAGCTTCTCGTCGGCGGCGAGGTCCGCATTCACCTTCTCGATGCAGTCCTTGATCAGCTCGTACACCTCGGGCTTCTGCGCCAGGTCGGTGTAGCCGGCATACGGCAGGTTGCGCCGCTCGGCCCAGTTGCCCACCGCCTCGAAGTCGATGTTGATCATCACGCACACCATGTCGCGCTTGTCGCCGTAGGCCACCACTTCCTTGATGTGCGGGAAGAACTTGAGCTTGTTCTCGATGTACTTGGGCGCGAACATGGCCCCGTCGGCCAGTGCGCCGACGTCCTTGGCGCGGTCGATGATCTTCAGGTGCCCCTGCGCGTCCAGGAAGCCAGCATCGCCGGTGCGGTACCAGCCGTCGGCGGTCTTCACTTCGGCGGTGGCCTGCGGATTCTTGTAGTACTCCTTGAGCAGGCCCGGCGACTTGACGAGGATCTCGCCGCTGTCGATGACCTTGATCTCCACGTCGCGGCAAGGCACGCCCACGGTGTCGGCGCGCACCTGGTTGTCCGGCTGCATGCAGACGAACACCGCGGTCTCCGTGCTGCCATACAGCTGCTTGAGGTTGATGCCGATCGCGCGGTAGAAAGTGAAGAGGTCCGGCCCGATCGCCTCCCCCGCCGTGTAGGCCACGCGCACGCGCGACATGCCGAGGTTGTTGCGCAGCGGCCCGTACACCATCAGGTCGCCCAGCGCGTACTTGATGCGGTCACCCAAGCCGATGGATTGCCCGTCGCGCAGTGCCGGCCCCACGCGCCTGGCCACGTCCATGAAGGCCTGGAACATCTTGCGCTTGATGGCACTCGCATCCTCCATGCGGATCATCACGCTGGTGAGCAGCCCTTCGAAGATCCGTGGCGGCGCGAAGTAGTAGGTGGGGCCGATCTCCTTGAGGTCGATCATCACCGTGGCCGACGACTCGGGGCAGTTCACCACGTAGCCGCAGGCCAGCCACTGCGCGTAGCTGAAGATGTTCTGGCCCACCCAGGCGGGCGGCATGTAGGCGAGGACTTCTTCCTTCTCCGTCAGCTTGTCGAACTCGGCGCCCGCCTGCGCGCGATCGAGCAGCGTGCGATGCGTGTGCACCACGCCCTTGGGCTGGCCAGTGGTGCCGGAGGTGAAGAACATCGCCGCCACGTCGTCCGGTTGGCCCTGCTCCACCTGCGCGCGCAGCAGCCCCGGGTTGTCCTGCGCGAACTTCGCGCCGGCGGCCAGGAGCGCGTCCATCGAATGCAGCCCCGGCTCTTCGTACTTGCGCAGCCCGCGCGGGTCGTCGTAGTAGATGGCCGTGAGCTGCGGGCATTGCGCGCGGATCTCCAGCAGCTTGTCGACCTGCTCCTGGTCTTCGGCCAGCGCGAAACGCACTTCCGCGTTGTTGATGGGGAAGACGCATTCGGCGCCCACCGCATCCTGGTACAGCGGCACGGGAATCGCACCGAGCGCCTGTGCGGCCAGCATGGTGGCGTACAGGCGCGGACGGTTGGCGCCGATCACGACCATGTGCTCGCCACGCGCCAAGCCGGCGTGGTGCAGGCCGCAGGCGATATGTTCGACCATCCGTGCCAGGTCCGCCCAGGCGAGCGACTGCCAGATGCCGTATTCCTTCTCGCGCATCGCCGCCGCCGTGGGGCGTTGCGTTGCGTGCTGCAGCAGAAGCCGCGGAAACGTCGTCTCCATGCCTTTTTGTCCTTGATGGCGCCTAAGGACGGCAATGTAGGCGGGGGTTTGACGCCAATCTGTCTTTGCGACGACATTCCTCGGGATAATCCTCATAGGGACTGCCCGGCCCGGCGCCGGCGGCCCGAGCCGAAAGTCCTTGCCACGACAATGCGCAGCGCCATGAGCACCGACCTTCCCCTCCACCAACGCCGGCGTGCGCCCACCCCGGTGGAGCTTGCCGGCATCCCCTGGCTCGCCGTGCTGCAGCCGGGCGAGCGCGAACGGGCGGTGGCCCACATCCAGGTAGGCGACGCCCGCGCGGGCGACTACCTTTGCCGCGTCGGCCGGCCGGTCACCTACTGGTTCGGCGTGATCGAGGGCCTGCTGAAAATGAGCAACGAAAGCGCGCAGGGCCAGACGATCACCTTCAGCGGCTTGCCGCCCGGTGGCTGGTTCGGCGAAGGCACGGTGCTCAAGCGCGAGGTCTACCGCTACAACATCCAGGCGCTGCGCAAGAGCACCGTGGCGGGCCTGGACGCCGACACCTTCCACTGGCTGCTGGACCACTCCATCGGCTTCAACCGGTTCGTGATGAACCAGCTGAACGAGCGACTGGGGCAGTTCATCGCGGCGCGCGAGGTCGACCGCATGGGCAACCCGGACCTGCGCGTGGCGCGCAACCTGGCGGCCCTGTTCCATCCCGTGCTTTTTCCCGGGGTCGGCCAGGTGCTGCGCATCACGCAGCAGGAACTGGCTTACCTGGTCGGCCTGTCCCGCCAGCGCGTGAACGAGGCGCTGGCCTCCCTGCAGGAGCAGGGCGTCATCCAGGTGGAATACGGCGGCCTGCGGGTGATCGACCTGCAGGCGCTGCGTTCCGCCACCTTCCCCTTGCGAGCCCATGCCTGACACTCCCGCACCGAGCGGCACCAGCCGCCTGAACAAACGCATGGCCGAACTCGGCATGTGCTCGCGCCGCGAGGCCGACGACTGGATCGCCAAGGGCTGGGTGCGCGTCAACGGCGCGGTCGCGCCCATGGGCCTGCAGGTCACCGAGCGCGATCGCATCGAGGTCGACCCGAAGGCACGTGGCCAGCAACGCGAGCAGGTCACGGTGCTGGTGCACAAGCCGATGGGCTATGTGAGCGGGCAGGCGGAAGACGGCTACGAGCCCGCGATCGTGCTGGTGCAGGGGCGCAACCGGTGGAGAGAGGACCGCTCACCGGTGCGCTTCGCGCCCACGCAGCTGAAAGGCCTTGCGCCCGCTGGTCGCCTGGACATCGACTCCACCGGCCTGCTGGTGCTCACGCAGGACGGCCGCGTGGCGCGCCAGTTGATCGGCGAGGACTCGGGCATCGAGAAGGAATATCTCGTGCGGGTGGCGTATGGTGCGGTGACCGAGAACGTGCAGGCGAAGTTTCCGCCGCAGCAGATCACGCTGCTGCGCCACGGCCTGACGCTCGACGGCCAGCCGCTCAAGCCGGCGAAGGTGGAGTGGCAAAACCCGGAGCAACTGCGTTTCGTGCTGACGGAAGGCAAGAAGCGGCAGATCCGCCGCATGTGCGAGATCGTGGGCCTGAAGGTGGTGGGCTTGAAGCGCGTGCGCATCGGCCGCGTGAACCTGGGCAACCTGCCGCTGGGGCAGTGGCGCTATCTTGCGCCGGATGAACGTTTCTAGCGCGTAACGGGCGCGGCACCAAGGAGGTCAGCAATGAGAACCAGGACCCTGCTGCTGCCCCTCGCCTGCCTCTGGGCAGCGAACTCGCCCGCCCATGCGCTTTGCTGGATCCAGAAGGTGGTGGCCGCGCCGGCGGGCATCGAACTGCGCTTTCAACCGCGTTCCAACGTGCGGGTCTCCATCGGTCACAACGAAGTGCCGCGCCGCTGGGAAAGCTTCTGGTTCTGGCAAGGGCAGTTCAAACGCGACGACGGAGAGCTGCGCGATCGGCTGGAGATCGGCGAATCCTCGCTCGTCGAGCTGCGCACGGGCGCGCACCACAGCGGCTGTCGGGGCGTCGTCGAACGCCGCGACGGCACGCTGGGCATTTTCCTGCGCGCCGTCGATACCTTGCCGAACCTGCCGCCCCAGACTGTGGAACGATTCCTGCCCGCGCAGGAAGAAGGAGCAAGCAAATGAAGGTCTACACCATCCTCGTGGCGGCCGTGGCGTGGACTGCCGCAGTCGCCTCGGCCCAGGGCACCGTCACCGCGTTGTGCAGCACCGACCAGTCGTGGTGCGAACTCGCGGCCTCCGAATTCACCAAGGCCACCGGCGTGCGCGTGCTGCAAACCCGCAAGCCGACCGGCGAAGCGCTGGCGCAGATCCGGGCGGAATCCGCCAACCCGAAGACCGACCTGTGGTGGGGCGGCACCGGCGACCCGTACTACCAGGCCGCGGAAGCCGGCCTGCTGGAGGCCTACCGGCCCGAGTACCTGAACGACCTGCACGGATGGGCGGTGCGCCAGTACGCCATGAGCCAGAACATGGTGGGCGGCTTCTACACCAGCGCCATCGGCTTCGGCTGGAACGAGGAGCTGCTGAAGAAAAAGAAGCTGCCGCCGCCGAAGTGCTGGAAGGACCTGCTCGATTCCCGCTACAAGGGCGAGATCGAGACCTCGCATCCGGGCAGCAGCGGCACCGGCTACACCATCGTCGCCGGCCTGGTGCAGTTGATGGGCGAGGAGGCCGCCTTCGACTACCTGAAGAAGCTGCACCGCAACGTGACGCAGTACACGCGCAGCGGCACAGCGCAGGCGCGCAGCGTGGCCAAGGGCGAAGTCGCCATCGGCGTGAGCTTCATCTTCGGCTTCGACAACGAGCGCGTGACCAACAAGTTCCCCGTGTACGCCGCCGCGCCCTGCGAAGGCACGCCGTACGAGATCGGCGGCATCGCGTTGATCAAGGGCTCGCGCAGCCGCGCCGATGCGAAGCGGTACTACGACTGGCTCATGTCGCCCGCGGGCCAGCAGATCGGCGCACGCGCCAACAGCCTGCAGGTGCCGGCCAACAAGACCTTCAAGCCGGACCCGCGCATCCCCGCCGTCGACAACGTGCGCCTGATCAAGTACGACTTCGAGAAGTACGGCAAGCAGGCCGAGCGCCGGCGGCTGGTGGACCGCTGGGTGCGCGAGGTGGAGTCGCTGCCCCGTTAGCAACCGGCGGACCACCGGTCCGACACGGTCAGGTTCTGGGGCGGGATCCCGGGCTCCAGGCGCCGCTTGGCCTTGTCCGCCAGGGTGAGCACTTCCTCTTCGCCGTCGAAGCGGATCCTGGTGGTCACGTTGGCGTCGCGGCCCATCGCCTGCGCGGTCAGCGGAACCTGGCTCCAGCGGCCCTGCACCAGGCGGAATTCGGCATAGGGCAGCCTGGGTTTGCCCAGTGCATACCAGCCCTCGCAACTGACGGTGGTCGCCACCAGCAGCCACTGCCCGGTGATGGGGTCCTTGTCGACGAGAACGGGCGCGAGCCCGGCGTCCGATTGCCACGGTGGGTGCACACCCGGCACGCCCGCCTGCTCGATCCACAGGGACTGCTGCACGGGGTTCCAGCCCCCGCCGCCGATGGCGCTGTACGGCATGGCGCGGACCACGCGCAGGACGTCCACCACCTCGCCGCCCGCAAGCTGCACCTGCTCGCGAAAGCGCAGGCTCTTGGGGGTGTAGAAGTACCAGTACGCAACGCCGGCGAGCACCGCCGCCAGCAACAGCGGTCCCATGCCGGGATAGCGGCGGCGGCCGTTGGGGGTGAGGCCGTCGTCGCGGCCGCCGTCCGCATCGGTGTCTTGCTGCATCGCCCGATGGTGCGCGAAAGCGTTCCGGACTTTTGCCGCGCGCGCGCCGTTCGTCACCGACCGGCGGGCTGCAGTTGTATCTCGACGTTTCCTAAAATACGGGTTCTTGTATTACCACGAAGAAAGAAACGAAATGTCGGGAACGCTCAACATCGTCGGCTTCGGCAAGGACGACATCGACAACGTGCTGTCGAAGATGACCGCGCGCGAGGTGGACCAGCTCGCCTTTGGCGCGGTGCAGCTCGATGGCAAGGGGTCCGTGCTGCAGTACAACTCCGCCGAGTCCAGCATCACCGGCCGCAAGCGCGAGGACGTGATCGGCAAGAACTTCTTCCGCGACGTGGCGCCGTGCACCAGCACGCCGGCCTTCAAGGGCGTGTTCGACAAGGGCGTGCGCGAGAAGAACCTGAACACCATGTTCGAGTACACGTTCGACTACAACATGGCGCCCACCAAGGTGAAGATCCACATGAAGAAGGCGATCGCCGACGACAGCTACTGGATCTTCGTCAAGCGGCTGTGATGCGCGCCTGGTGGCAACCGCGCGGCGTGCTGCGCCGCTTCACCTTCGACCTGCTCGCCGACGAAATGGCGCGGCACCGGCGCGCCACGATTCCCCACGCGGGCCTGTGGCGCGACGACCTGCGCCTGGACGCGGACCTGGGCGTCGATTCGCTGGAACTGATGACGCTGGCCACGGCGCTGGCCGAGGCGCTGCACCTGGGCGAGAGCGGCATCGAGGACTACCTGCTGGCCCGGCGCACGCTGGGCGACTGGGTGGACATCGCGGGCGCGGGCCTGGAACGCTTCAATGCGCGCCTGACCTTTCGCACCAGCGGCAGCACCGGACAGCCCAAGCCCTGCGTTCACGAGATGGCAACCCTGGTGCAGGAGGTGCAGCACCTGGCCACGCTGTTCCCCGGGCGCACGCGGGTGCTGTGTGCGGTGCCGGCGCATCACATCTACGGCTACCTGTTCTCGGTGCTGCTGCCGCACGAACTGGGCTTGTGCGCCGAAGACGTGGTCGACCTGCGCGGGAGCACGCCCGCGTGGCTGGCGCGCGGGGCGCGGCCGGGGGACCTGGTGGTCGGGCATCCGGAGTTCTGGAGCGCGGTGGGTCGCACCGTGTCGCGGATGCCTGCCGATGTGGTGGGCGTGACATCCACGGCGCCGTGCGCAGACGCTGTCTGCGAGGCGGTGGAGGCCGCGGGTATCGCCCGCTTGGTACAGGTCTACGGCGCATCGGAAACCGCGGGGATCGCGGCTCGCGCGTCGCACCGTGAGCCGTACACGCTGTTCCCATACTGGGGGCTACGCGGCGATGTGCTCGTTAGAACCATGACCGACGGCACCGAACGCATTTTCCCCGGGCAGGATCACCTGCAGGCCTGCGGCGATCGGCAGTTGCGTATCGGCCCGCGACTCGACCACGCGGTGCAAGTCGGCGGGATCAACGTCTTTCCCTCGCGCGTGCGCGAGGTGCTCAAGCGGCATCCGCTGGTGCAGGATGCGGCGGTGCGCCTGATGCGGCCGGACGAAGGCACGCGCCTGAAGGCCTTTGTGGTGCCGCGTCCGGATGTCACCGCAAGGGACGCGCTGCTCGAGCAACTGCAGGCCTGGATTGCGAGCGAGCTGACGACGCCGGAGCGACCGAAGGCGATCCATCTTGGCGATGCATTGCCCCTTTCCGCCACGGGCAAGCTGGTGGACTGGGATCTTTCCCGTTCTGCGTAGGGCGGGGTGAGCGCGCAGCCGAACCCCGCCGCTCCCCCTATTACCCGCCGCTGGCCAGCAGCAGATCCCCTAGCGCATGCACCGCGGCCGCGGTCTGCGCATCGCCGGCCATCTGCGCCTGCACCGCATCCACCATCTGCCCGAAGGCGGGATCGTTCAGCATCGAGTCGCCGAACTCACGCGCGAACTCCGATTCCAGGAAGACCCGCACCGCCTTCTGCCGCCGGTCGGGATCCTCGCCTGCAATGCCCTTCAAACGTTGTGCGAGCGCCGCCTGGTCCGTGCGCTGCGTCTGCGCCTTAGGGGGCTGCGACGACCCGGCAGGCCGGCGCGCGCGCAGCGCCGCTACCTGCGACTGCAAGGCGGCGGCGAGTTGCTGGCGCGGATCGATCGTCGTCATGGTGGCCCGTCAGTGCAGCCCACGCGCATAGCCGCCGAGCAGCACGTGTTGCGCGCCGGGTGCGGCGTCGGCGTCCGACCCGGCGGCGTCGGATCGTGAAGTGGCCTGGAGTTCCTGGATCGCATCCATCAACTGTCGCACGTCCGAGCACACGGCCGGATTGGCACCAGCGCACGCGAGACCTGTGCGGAAGTGGCGCAAAGCCGCGTCGAACCCGTCGTTGGCGAGTTCGGCGAAACCGCGAACGAAATGCAGCAGTGCGTCTTCCTGCGGCAGCGACAGGAGGGGCTGCCACGTGAGCAAGGCCATGGCGGAACGCTGGGAGCTGAACTGCAACAGTCCCAACTGGTAACGCGCGAGCGGGAAATCCGGTGACAAAAGCACCGCGTTGGCAAACGCGTGTTCCGCCGCGGCGAAGTCGCCGGCGCTCGCGTGCTCCGACGCGATCAGGAAGTGCGGCACGCCCGAGCCAGGCATGAGCTCGCCTGCGCGAGTGAAGAGCGCCAGCGCAGCCTCGCGCTGGTCGGCGAGGCTGGCGGCGAGGCCGTCGGCCACGAGTCGTTCGAAATCGGGGTTCTGGTCCATGTCTGCGCCTCCGTGGCCAATACATCCGAACGGTGGAGCCGCGGTTTAGCGCTTAAACAAAACGCGCCGGATGGCGATGTATTGGCGAGTCCACCACCACGTCGGGAACAACGATGGTCGCCATTGTCAGCGGAGCCCGCCTCGGGCTGGAATTGTCCTCCCTCCATACCCTGGGCGCGCAGGGCGTCGTGGGGAATGCGGCCGAGGGCAGGAACAAGCAGTCCGTGTACGTGAACGGCGCCACGGGAAACCTGGTAGTGCAGACACAGGACGACCTGCTGGTCGCGCGCGGCGAGGATGCGGCCGTTTTGCGGACCTATAACAGTCGCGGGCAGGTCGACGACGACAACGGGGACAACTGGAGTGTCGGGACGCAGTACCTCATGCTGACTGGCACGGTGAACACGGCGGGGAGCACCGTTTCGCGGCGGGCGTTTGACGGGTCGGTGGCGGAGTATCGGTGGAAGGAAAGCGAAAGCATCTACGAAACTTCGGAGGGTAGTGGCGCGCACGACACGATCCGCTTCATTGCAGGGGAGGGGCAGTTCGAGCGAACCGACGGGTCGACGCGTGTCACGGAGCGGTACGAGGGGAACGGTGCGCGCCGGCTCATCGCCATGCGGGATGCCGACGGCCTCAACCAAATGACTTTCACCTACGACGCTGCCGGACGGCTGGAATCGAGCACGGACGGCAACAACGTGAAGACAAGCTACACGTACGATGCCGCAGGGCGGCACATCCAGGAGACGGTCACCCAGGGCGGCAACCGATATCAAGACAATCACCTCGCATACGACGAGCTCGGCCGGTTGCGCCTGGTTGCCGACGCGCGCGCGTACATCACGATCCAGTATGACCTGGTGGGGAACCGCACGTATATCGGCACCAACGTCGGCTACCAGGGCGTCGCCGGCGAGATCGCGGGGTCGAACGGGCGCCATTTCAAGTACGACAAGATGAACCGGCAGGTGGTCGTCGACGGTGTGGACAGCGCTGGAAACATCGGGACGTCGCAGGGCCACACGATCACCTACGACAAGAGCGGCAACCGCAAGACGGACAGGTTCTGGGGAACGCGGATCGCCACCTCGACCGGGGAGGCGATCATTGCCACGTACAACAACGACGGGGAGGCGGTGTACGCGTCGAACGCCACGACGGCAGCGTTCACGAAGAGCACATCGTGGACCGAAGAAAGCTATCAGTACGACTCCATGAACCGGCTGCGGTCCGTGGAACGCGATGGAGTGCAGGTGGACAACCGCGCCTACGACGCCGCCGACCGCGTGGTCCGCTCGGGCGCCGCCACCATGCCCGCGAACTACCGCGCCTTGCTTTCGGACGCGGACGGACGAGACCTGCGGACCAACCGGTATGACGATAACGGCCGGCTCCTGCACCAGCAGGTGAAGAACTACCTTGGGACCGTAAAGCAGGAGATCAGCTGGGACCGCAACGAGGCGCTGGCGACGAACTTCGTGGCGAACGGCTATGACGGTGTTGGAAACGTGCTGGGTTACGTCGTTTCGGACAAGGCGAGCGAAACGACCTTCGAATACGAGAACGAGCTCGCGCGCTTCGACCAGTATCAGGTGAAGACCACGCGCGTCATGTCATCGCGCGCATCGGGTGGAACGCTCACGCAGACCTACGACACCAACGGTCACCTCGTCGCCGTCAATGACACCGCCACCCCGGCGAACAATCGGACGTTCGTGAACGACGCCAGCGGAAAAGCATTGTTCGTGAGCCAAGCTGGAAATGTGCAGCGGCAGGTGATCGTCAATGGTGAGGTGTTGGGCATCTACGGCGTCGGCCCGACGTCGACACTCAACAACAATCCCTACTTCGGCAACATCATTGACTTCGAT
>DATAGN010000485.1:0-1638 GCA_036263715.1 Ramlibacter sp. | reverse complement strand
AGGCGAGCCGCGGCGTGGCGACCGTGCTGAAGGATGTCTCGCAGGACAAGGCGGACACGGGCAAGGCCTACAGCCAAAAGCTCACGCAGGCACGCGTGGAGAAGGGCCGCATGAGCCCGCACGACCAGGCGGCGCTGCTGTCACGCATCACGGCCACGGAATCGATCAAGGACCTGCAGGGCTGCGAGCTGGTCATCGAGGCCGTGTTCGAGAACCGCGAACTCAAGGCGAAGGTGACGAAGGAGGCGGAGGGACTGCTGGTGCCCGGCGGCTTCTTCGCGAGCAACACGTCGACGCTGCCGATCACCGGCCTCGCGAAGGCCAGCACGCGGCCGCAGAAATTCGTCGGCATCCACTTCTTCAGCCCGGTCGACAAGATGAAGCTGGTGGAGATCATCCGCGGCAAGGAAACCGACGACGAGACCGTCGCCCGGGCCTACGACTACGTGCAGGCCATCGGCAAGATCCCGATCGTGGTCAACGACTCGCGCGGCTTCTTCACCAGCCGCGTGTTCGGCACCTTCGTGATGGAAGCGGCGGCGATGGTCGGGGAAGGGATTCCGGCGCCCGTGGTCGAACAGGCGGGATTGCAGGTGGGCATGCCGGTCGGCCCGCTTGCGGTGCTGGACGAAACGGCGCTGTCGCTGTCGGTGCACGTGCTGGACCAGACACGCGCCGACTACCGCGCCGAAGGCCGCACCTACATCGCCACGCCGGGCGAGCTGCTGGTGGAGCGGATGGTCAAGGAGTTCGACCGCAACGGCCGCGCGGCGGGCGGCGGGTTCTACGAGTACCCGCAAGGCAAGGGCGCGAAGAAGTTCCTGTGGCCCGAGCTGAAGAACCTGTTCGAGCAGCCGGACTCGCAGTGGGACCTGCAGGACATGAAGGACCGGCTGCTGTGGCGCCAGTCGGTCGAGACCGCGCGCTGCCTCGCCGAAGGCGTGTTGACCAGCGTGCACGACGCCAACGTGGGTTCGATCTTCGGCATCGGATTCCCGGCGTGGACCGGGGGTGCGATGCAGTTCATCTACGGCACCGGCATCGATGCCTTCCTCGCGCGCGCGAAGCTGCTGGAGGTGAAGCACGGACCGGGATTCGCGGTGAGCGGCGAGGTGGAAGCCGCGATCAGGAAGCACGAACCCCGTTACTGATCAGAGGCCCTTGCCCCGCGCCACATCCATGATCACGCGGGCCGCCAGGTACAGCCGCGGCTCGATGGAATCGAGCAGCACGTATTCGTTGTCCGCCGAGTGCGCGCCGAATCCCGGCAGGCCGAAGCGCTCGATCACCGGCGCCTTGGTCTTCAACGCGGCGAATGCCGCGTCCGTGCCGCCTCCTTCCGGCTGGTCGTCGACCACCAGCCTGCGGCCGATCTCCGCATAGATGCCCTGGGCGTGCGCTGCCAGCTTGCGGCTGGCGGCAGTGGCCTCCAGCGGCGGCCGGCGGCGTTCGAAGTTGACAGTGACTTTCGATTCCGGCAGCAACTGCTTCTTCGCGCGCTCGCGCACCGCGGCCTCGATGCGGTCGTAGTCGGCCACTCGCAGCACCCGCACGTCGGCCTCCGCCTTGGCATGCGCGGGAATCACGTTGCGGTTGGTCCCCGCCTGCGAGATGGTCCAGTTCAGCTTCAGCCCGACC
>DATAGN010000484.1:0-20503 GCA_036263715.1 Ramlibacter sp. | reverse complement strand
CTTGGCGCGCGGGTCCCCGTCACGGCGGGCCGCACCGCGCGGCGGCTGGCGTGGCGCGGAGGTGGAGGACGGCAGCAAGGCAAGAGAGGCAGGAACGCGGGCTACACTGCCCGCATGCAAAGCTTCCGTGTCGGCGGCGCGGTGCGCGATGCCCTGCTGGGGCTGCCAGTCAACGACGAAGACTGGGTCGTCGTCGGCGCCACGCCCGAGGAAATGATCCTCGCCGGCTACCTGCCGGTGGGCAAGGACTTCCCCGTCTTCCTGCACCCGGTCACGCGCGAGGAATACGCCCTCGCCCGCACCGAACGCAAGACCGGCCGCGGCTACCACGGCTTCACCTTCCACGCCGACCGCAAGGTCACGCTGGAACAGGACCTCGCGCGCCGCGACCTCACCATCAACGCCATCGCACAGGCCGAAGACGGCTCGCTCATCGACCCGTTCGGCGGCCAGGAGGACCTGCGGCGCAAGGTGCTGCGCCACGTCACCAACGCCTTTCGCGAAGACCCGGTGCGCATCCTGCGCGTGGCGCGCTTCGCCGCGCGCTTCACCGACTTCCAGCTCGCGCCCGAAACGATGGACCTGATGCGGGCCATGGTGCAGGACGGCGAGGCCGACCACCTGGTGCCCGAGCGCGTGTGGCAGGAACTCGCGCGCGGGCTCATGGAGCCGCAGCCCTCGCGCATGTTCGCGGTCCTGCGCGAATGCGGCGCGCTCGCGCGCATCCTGCCGGAGGTCGACCGGCTCTGGGGCGTGCCCCAGCGCGCCGAGCACCACCCCGAGGTCGACACCGGCGTGCACAACATGATGGTGCTGGACATGGCCGCCCGGCTGCAAGCGCCGTTGCCCGTGCGCTTCGCGTGTCTCACGCACGACCTCGGCAAGGGCACCACGCCCAAGGAACTGCTGCCGAAGCACATCGGCCACGAGCAGCGCAGTGCCGACCTGCTCAAGAAGGTGTGCAACCGCCTTCGTGTGCCCAACGAGTGCCGCGAACTCGCGGACGTGGTCGCGCGCGAGCACGGCAACATCCATCGCAGCGCGGAATTCGGCGCCCCCGCCCTCGTGCGCCTGCTCGAACGCTGCGATGCCTTCCGCAAGCCCGAGCGTTTCGCGCAGGTGCTGCTGGCGTCCGAGTGCGATGCGCGCGGGCGCCTCGGCAAGGAAGAAGAGCCCTACCCGCAGCGGCAACGCCTGCTCGCGGCCCTGGCGGCGGCACGCTCGGTGGACACGGCGACGGTGGCTGCGCAGGCGCGCGAGGAAGGCTTGGCCGGCGACCAGATCGGCGAGCGCATCCAGCGCGCCCGCACGCAGGCGGTTCAGACCAGCAGCGCGAGCGCCGCGTAGTCGCCGACGCGATCGCCCAGGCCGGCCGCGACCAGTTCGCAGCCATTCGTGAGCGCTTCCATCTTGCCGGTCAGCTGCGCCTGCAGGCGCGGCAGCAGGAAGTCCTTGTTGTGCAGGAACACGCTGCCGCCCAGGCTGATGCGCTGCAGGTCCAGCAGCACGGTGGCGTTGTAGAGCGCGCGGCCCATCACGCGGCACAAATCGTCGACCCGCGCGATCGCTTCGGCGTCACCGGCACGCGCGCGCTGCATCAGCGTCGCGGCATCGGCGCCGAAGCGGCGCGCCACCGCATTGCCGGCCACCAGCGCCTCGAGGTCGCCGACATTGCCGCAGCCGCACAGCGCATCGTCGGTGTCGCTCACGAACATGTGGCCGCCGTGCCCCGCGTTGCCGTTCTTACCGCGCAGCACGCGGCCGTCGACGCACAGGCCCATGCCGACCCCGGTGCTCCACGTCACGTAGGCGCAGTGTTCGTAGCCTTGCAGGGCGCCCCAGCGACGCTCCGCCTCCAGCGCCGACACCGCATCGTTCTCGACGCGCACGCCTTCGGTGAAGCGGCGGCGCAGCGGCGCCTCGAGCGTGGCCGTCATCCAGTCGTTGGGCAGTCCGCGTGCCGGCCCCGCGATGCCGCCGCAGATGTTGGGGCTGGCCAGTTCGACCAGGCCGCCATGCAGCACGAAAGGACCCGCCGAGGACACGCCCACGCGCTGCACGCGCGAGGGCGCAATGCCGATCTCGGCGCACGCCTCTTCCACCAGGCGGATCACCTGCTGTGCCACCGCGTCGTTGCTGCCGGTCTTGGCCGTGGGTTCCGAGCGTTTGCCGACCAGGTCCAGGCCGGCCCCCGTGTTCAGGCTGACCGCGATCTTGGTGCCGCCGATGTCGACGCAGGCTTTCATGGGTTCAGAGCAACTGGGCGATGCCCGCCGCCGCCAGGCTCAGCAGGATCGTGGAGGTGAGGGGGATGAACATCTGGCGCCCGAACAGCTTGAAGCGCAGGTCGCCCGGCAGGCGGCCGAAACCCAGTTTCTGCAGCGCCGGGGTGAACCAGCTGATCAGCACCAGGGCCAGGAAGACGACGATCATCCAGCGGATCATTGGCAGCTAGTGTCCTGCAAGTCAGAGGGTGTGGGTGCGGTCGCCGGTGCGGAAACCGAGCGCGTTCCAGAAAGCGCCGCGGTGGAAGGCGATCACCTTGAACAGCTCGCCCATCTCGTGTTCGGCCAGCAGGCGCTGCGCCGCCGCCTGCTCCTGCAGCGAAGCGCTGTTCATGCGTTCCCCGATGTGGCAGTTGACCAGGAAGCGGCCCTGCGTCGCATAGCCCAGCGTGGCCAGGCCCGAGTCCTGCGCCGCCAGGGCGATGCCGGTGAAGTTGACGTGGGCCGTGATGTCCTTCTCTCCGGGCGCATCCAGCGGGTCGGGGTCCGCCAGGTGGCCGCGGTGGCACATCAGCGTGCCGGTGTTGCGCTGCGGATGGTAGTACTCGGCCTCCGGGAAGCCATAGTCGATGAAGATCGCGGCGCCGGCGGTGAGGCGGTCCGCCAGCGTCCGGACGAAGGCCTCCGCGTGGTGGTGGATCTCCGTGCAGTAGTCGTGGCTGCCCTGTGGCTCCACCGGCGGGCGCAGGTGCGTCGGCACGTCGCGCCAGGCGAGCCGGCCCTCCTCGAGGGTGATGCCTCGCTCGTGCCAGTGGAAGTTGCTGCGCACCAGCAGCTTCACCGGCATGGCGTCGAGCACCTCGTTGCCGATCACGACGCCGGCAATCTTCTCGGGCAGCTCCGACACCCACTGCACGCGCGCGCCGTGCTCGCGCAGCGCCTCCTGCTGCCGCTCGCGCAGCGTAGCCGACAGCTCCACGATCGTGTAGCGATGCACGCGCTCACCGAGTTCGCGCAGCAGTTGCTGCGCCAGGATGCCGGAGCCCGCACCGAATTCCCAGACCTCGTTCGTCGCGGTCTGCTCCAGCGCCTCAGCCACCTGCGCGGCCAGGCACTGGCCAAACAGCGGGCTCATCTCGGGGGCCGTGGCGAAGTCGCTGCCCGACGACGGCATGGTGCCGAACTTGCGCGAGGTGTTGGCGTAGTAGCCCAGGCCCGGCGCGTACAGCGCCAGCGCCATGTAGCGGTCGAAGGGCAGCCAGCCGCCGCTGCGGGCGACCTGTTCGGCGATGAGCTTGTGCACCGCGCTGGGTACACTGGATGCATGTGGGTCCACCGTCGCATTGTCCGCCAATGAGCACCGCTTCCGGCCGCACCGTGCTGGTCACCGGCGGCGCCCGGCGCCTCGGCCGCGCGATTGCGCTGGACCTGGCTGCGGCGGGATGGCAGGTGGCGGTGCACTTCCGCGGCTCCGCCGAGGAAGCGCGGAAGACCGCCGACGAATGCGCCGTCCATGCCCCGGCCGATTGCTTTGCCGCCGACCTGGCCGACGAGGCGCAGGTGCGTGCCCTGGTGCCGCAGGTGGTCGCCCGCTTCGGCCGGCTCGACGCGGTGGTCAACAACGCCTCCCGCTTCGAGCATGACGACGCGCTCACTTTCGGCTTTGCCGGCTTCACCGGGCACATGCTGGCCAACGCGGCGGGACCGGTGCTGCTCGCGCAATTGCTGGCCGCGCACGTGCAGGAGCGTGATGCGCAAGGCGCCGTGGTGAACCTGCTGGACCAGAAGCTCTGGAACCCGAACCCGGACTTCCTGAGCTACACGCTGTCGAAGGCCGCGCTGGAATCCGCCACCACCGTCCTGGCGCAAGCGCTCGCGCCGCGGCTGCGGGTCGTCGGGGTCGCACCCGGGCTCACGCTCACGAGCCAGTTGCTGTCGCAGGAGAAGTTCGAGGAGCTGCACAAGCTCTCGCCGTTGGGCCGCTCGTCCCGCCCGGAGGACGTGGCGCATGCGGTGCGCTTCGCGCTGGAGAACCCGGCCATCACGGGTACGACGCTGCTGGTCGACGGCGGCCAGCACCTGATGAAGTTCGACCGCGATTTCTCGTTGATGTAAGCATGAGCAAAGGCACGCAGATCCTCACGCTCGAAGGGCTCCGCTTCGACGCCAAGCTGGGCATCCTCGACCACGAGAAGGCGGCGCCGCAGCCGATCCTGGTGGATGCGCAGCTCAACCTGGGCACCCAGCCGCTGCTGCCGAGCGACGACGACATCACGCACGTGCTCGACTACCGCAAGGTGCGGCGCATCATCATCGACGAGTGCACGGCGGTGCACGTGAACCTGCTGGAAACCTTGATCGGCAAGGTGGCGCACCGGCTCATGCAGCTGCCGGGCGTGCTGGGGGTGCGCGTGCGCATTGTCAAGCTCGAAATCTTCGACGACTGCGAAGTGGCGATCCGGGTCGAGACCGGCCACTGGTAGCGGCAGCTTCCCGAAGAGCCTGCGCGACCGTAGGACACATCGCGCAGACAGTACCGAGATCCCGCACACCGGGCGCCGGAGCGCTCGTCCACCCTTGTGAACCAGGTCGCGCACGGCCTTTTTTTCAAGGATCCAAACACATGAGCAAGCTGCTTTCCGTTCTCATCGCCGGTCTTTTCGCCGGCTCCGCGTTCGCCCAGGCGACCACGACCGCTCAAGACGCAGGGACCGTCGCCACCCCCGCGACGGGCACCAACGCAGCGCCCAGCGGCACGTCGGGCACCGGCACGACCGCCGGAACCGGCACCAACACCACGGGGACCCCGAGCGTCACCGCCGCGCCGGCGGCCAGCACCGGTACCACCTCCGGGACCACGGGCGGCACCTCCGGCAGCACGGGCGGCACCTCCGGCGACGCCACGCAGTCCATGGGCGGCTCGGCCTCGGGCGCGGCGTCCGGCAGCACCACCGGCGGAACCACGGACAGCAACAACCGCAAGTAAGCGGACAGGCGCGGGGCCATGCCGGAGGTCTTCGGCGTGGCCACGCGATCACTGGCATCATGAATCCCTCTGAAAGGGAGCATGGCCAAAGAGATGATCGAATCCGAGGCGCCACTGCCCGCAGCCGTCGCGACCACCAGCGACCTGGAGCAGTTCTGCGGTCTCCTGGCCGAGCAGGGCCTGCATGCCGCGCTGGCGTTCCTGAACGCACGCACCCCGCACCGCTTCACCGGCGTCTTCCGTTTCGACGGCGAGACGCTGCGCAGCGTGGCGCTGGTGGACAAGTGGGACGGCGAGGTGCGCCGGGGCGAAGACGTTCCCCTGTCCGAGGCTTATTGCGCCGTGCTGCACGACGGCGCCGACGTGCTGGAAGTGCTGGACGGGCCCGCCGACGAGCGCTACCCGCACATGCAGGCCAGCCCGGTCGCCTCCTACTGCGGCGCGGTGATCCGCGACGCCGACGGCGAACCCTGGGGTGCGCTGTGCCACTACGACGTGCAGCCTTGCCAGGTGAAGAGCAGCGACCTGCCCCTGCTCGCGGCCGCGGGCGAAGTGGTCTGGAACCACCTGGCGCAGCGCTGACATGGCCGCGGGTGCGAAAATGCATCCATGAGCGCCGTCCGGATCCCGCAAGAACCTTCCGCCCCCGAGGCGGACCGCCGCATCGAGCGCGAGAACCACAAGCTCGAAAAGCGGCTGTGCCGGCTGGTGGGCCAGGCGATCGCCGACTACAACATGATCGAGGCGGGCGACAAGGTGATGGTGTGCCTGTCGGGCGGTAAGGACAGCTACGCGCTGCTCGACATCCTGCTGAAGATGCAAAAGCGCGCGCCGGTGCACTTCGACATCATTGCCGTCAACCTCGACCAGAAGCAGCCCGGCTTTCCCGAGCACGTGCTGCCCGACTACCTTGAAGCCCTGGGCGTCCCGTTCCACATCGAGGAGCAGGACACCTACTCCATCGTCAAGGACAAGATCCCCGAGGGCAAGACGATGTGCAGCCTGTGCAGTCGCCTGCGCCGCGGCATCCTGTACCGGGTGGCCGACGAACTGGGCGCCACCAAGATCGCGCTGGGGCACCACCGCGACGACATGCTGCAGACGCTGTTCCTCAACATGTTCTTCGGCGGCAAGCTCAAGGGCATGCCGCCCAAGCTGGTGTCCGACGACGGCCGGCACATGGTGATCCGGCCCCTGGCGTACGTGGACGAGAAGGACCTGGTGCGCTGGGCGCAGGTGCAGGCTTTCCCGCTCATCCCGTGCACGCTGTGCGGCAGCCAGGAGAACCTGCAGCGCAAGCAGGTGGGCGCCATGCTCAAGGACTGGGACAAGCGCTTCCCCGGCCGCCTGGACAACATGCTGCACGCGCTGCAGAACGTGGTGCCGTCCCACCTGGCCGACGGAACGCTCTACGATTTCAAGGGTCTCACGGCCAGTGGCGTGCCTAGCGACGATGGCGACAAGGCCTTCGACGCCGAGGAATTCCCGGTTGCCGGCAGCCTGCCGGCCCTTCAAGTCATCAAGATCTGAGGCGCACGCGCGCCTCGTTGGGAGGTGTGCATGGTGCGTCTTGCCCGTTTGTTCGTCGCGGCGGCTGCGGCCGTCGTGCTCGCCGGTTGCGCCACGGGCTATCGCCTGGACAACCAGGTGCAGTCCTTCTCGCAGCTGCAGGCGCTGCCCGCCCCCGCCACCTACCGGTTCGAACGCTCACTGTCGCAGCAGACCGATCCCGCCCAGCAGGCGCTGGAGAACCTGGCCGACCCGGCGCTGCACCGCGCCGGCCTGCGGCGCGACGACGCCAGTCCGCGCTACAGCGTGCAGGTGGCCGCCCGCACCGATCGCGTGCTCTCGCCCTATGCCGACCCGTGGGATCGCTGGGGCGGCGGCTGGGGCGGCTGGGGCATCGGCCTCGGCGGGCGCCACTTCGGCGTCGGCATCGGCGCTCCCTTCCCGCGTGCCGACACCTTCTGGTTCCAGCGCGAGGTGACCGTCGTGGTGCGGGAGCTGGCCACCAGCCGGGTGGTGTACGAGACGCATGCCACCAACTCCGGCCCGCTGATGGACAGCCGGACGGTGCTGCCGGCGATGTTCGACGCCGCGATGCAGGGCTTCCCGAACCCGCCGCAGGGCCCGCGCCGCGTCGATATCCAGATCGGCGGCAAGTCCTGAGTTCGACTTTCGCTTGGCTTGCCGGCGCCGGTCCCTACAATGGACCGGAATGGAAGCCACTCGCATCATTGCCGTGCGGCATGGCGAAACGTCCTGGAACGTGGATGCACGCATCCAGGGACAGCTCGACATCCAGCTGAACGACACCGGGCGGTGGCAGGCCCGCCGCGTGGGCCTCGCGCTCGCCGCCGAACAGCTCGCCGCCGTCTACTCCAGCGACCTCGGCCGCGCGCACGAGACGGCCCGCGCCATCGCCGAGGCGGCGCGCATCCCGGTCGTGTCCCACACCGGCCTGCGCGAGCGGCGCTTCGGGCTGTTCGAGGGCAAGACCTTCGACGAGATCCACACCAACTGGCCCGAGCACGCCCTCAACTGGAAGAAGCGCATTCCCGAGTGGGTTCCGCCCGAAGGTGGCGAGTCGCTGCTGCAGCTGCGCGAGCGCGTCACCCGCACCGTGGGCGACCTCGCAGCCCGCCACGCCGGCCAGCAGATCGCGGTGGTGGCGCATGGCGGCGTCCTGGACGCGCTGTATCGCGTGGCCACCGGGCAGGAAGTGAATTCGCCGCGCACCTGGCAATTGCCGAACGGCGCCATCAACCGGCTGCTCTGGACACCGGAGGGCTTCACCCTGGTGGGCTGGTCGGACACGCAGCACCTGGAACATGCTTCCTTCGACGAAAACACCTCTTTCTGAGGACCTCAAGCGCCTGGTCGGCCAGCCCGTCTCGGCCATCGACACGCCGGCGCTGGTCGTGGACCTCGATGCCATGCAGCGCAACCTGAGCCGCATGGCGGAGTTCGCGCGCAAGCACGACATCCGCTGGCGCCCGCACGCCAAGATGCACAAGAGCTCCGCGATCGCCAAGCTGCAGTTGCAGGCGGGCGCGGTGGGCGTGTGCGTGCAGAAGACCTCCGAGGCCGAGGCCATGGTGGCGGGCGGCGTGCACGACGTGTACATCAGCAACGAGGTGGTGGCGCCGGCCAAGCTCGCGCGCGTCGCCTCGCTCGCGCACCAGCTCGCGGCCGAAGGCGGGCAGCTCGGGATCGCGGTCGACAGCCTCGAGGGCGTGCGGCGCCTCGCCAACGCGATGAACGATCGAAGGCGCGGCACCCAGGCCGCCATCATCGACGTGTTCGTCGAGATCGATGTCGGCGGCGGCCGCTGCGGCGTCGCGCCCGGTCGGCTGGCGGTCGACCTGGCCCTCGAGATCCGCAGGCATCCGGCGCTGCGCTTCGCCGGCCTGCAGGCCTACCACGGCAAGGCGCAGCATTTCCGCACGCCGCAGGAGCGTCGCGAGGCGATCGCGACCGCGGTGCAGGACGTGCAGTTCACGCGCAAGCTGATGGACAAGGAAGGCGTCGCCGTGCCCCTGGTCACGGGCGCGGGCACCGGCACCATGGTGTGCGAGGCCGCCAGCGGCGCCTTTGGCGAGCTGCAGACCGGGTCCTTCCTCTTCATGGACGCGGACTACGCCGCCAACGAGCGCGATCCGGCACAGCCGCAGTTCGAGCATGCGCTGTTCGTGAAGGCGCAGGTCATGAGCTCCAGCGTCACGCACGCCGTCTGCGACGCCGGGCACAAGTCGCACGCCATCGATTCCGGCCTGCCGAAGGTGCTGTCCCTCGAACCCACCGGCGACCTCGACTTCACGGGCGCCAGCGACGAACACGGCGTGCTCAAGCCGGCCGCCGGCAACCAGCGCGTGCCCGAACTCGACGAGACCATCTGGCTGATCCCGGGCCATTGCGACCCGACGATCAACCTGCACAACCAGATGATCGGCGTCGTCGGCGGCCTGCAGCACGGGCGGGTGGACAAGATCATCCGGGTTGATGCCAGAGGCGCGCTGACCTAGGCATCGCCAAAATGGGGGGATGCAACTGTCCCCCAGCCAGGTCATCGTCCTGGCGACGCCGGTCTTCCTGCTCGCGATCGCGCTGGAGTTCGCGTGGGGGCGCTGGCGCGGGCGCGACACCTACCGACTGAACGACGCGATCAGCAGCATCACGCTGGGCATGCTGAGCGAAGCGAGCGGCGCGCTGCTGGTGCTGTTCCGCATCGGCATCTACACCGCGCTGGCGGCGCACATCGCACTCTGGCGCAACGACGCCTTCTGGCTGTCACCGGCCGGATGGCTGCTGGCGCTGGTCTTCTACGACTTCTGCTACTACTGGCAGCACCGCGCCAGCCACCGCGTCGCCTTGTTCTGGGCGGCGCACGTGGTGCACCACCAGAGCGAGGACTACAACCTGTCGACCGCCCTGCGGCAACCGAGCACGAGCGCGTTCACCGCCTGGATCTTCTACCTGCCGATGGCGGTCGCGGGCGTGCCGCCGCTGGTCTTCGGCGTCGTCGCCCTGGTGGACCTGCTCTACCAGTTCTGGGTGCACACGCAGCACGTGGGCAAGCTGGGATGGTTCGACCGCTGGTTCTGCTCGCCTTCCAACCACCGCGTGCACCACGCCGTGAACGACCGCTACCTGGATCGCAACTACGGCGGCATCCTGGTGGTGTGGGACCGGATCTTCGGCAGCTTCGAGGAGGAGAGCGAGCGCTGCGTCTACGGCACGCGCGCGCCGCTGCGCAGCTGGGATCCGCTCTGGGCCAACCTGGAGGTCTACTGCGGCCTGGCCAGGGACAGCTGGCATGCGCGCTCGTGGGCCGACAAGGTGCAGGTTTGGTTCAGGCCGCCGGGGTGGCGGCCTTCGGACGTCGCCGCGCGCTACCCGAAGCCCGCGTTCTCGCTGGAGCGGCTGCAGCCCTACCACCCGCCGATGACGCAGGCAATGGCGTGGTTCGCCGGCCTGCAGTTCCTGCTGCTGCTCAACGCCATCGCCCTCTTCCTGTGGAACGCCGACCAGCTGTCCGTGCCGGAGCGCCTCGTCTGGCTGGCGGCGCTGGTTGCGCCGCTGTGGGCGGTGGGTGCGGCGATGCAGGGGCGCATCGGCATGCTGGCGGTGGTCGCGATCGAAGCGGCGGCGCTGGCCACCGCCACGGCTGCCGTGGCTAGTTGAACAATCCGCCGTCCCCCTGCTGCGGCGGCACCACGCCCAGGTGCCGGTACGCCGCCATCGTCGCCACGCGCCCGCGCGGCGTGCGCTGCAGGTAACCCTGCTGGATCAGGTAAGGCTCGATCACGTCCTCGATCGTATCGCGCTCCTCACCGATCGACGCGGCCACGTTGTCCAGCCCCACCGGCCCGCCGTCGAAACGGTGGATCACCGCTTCCAGCAGCTTGCGGTCCATGACATCGAAGCCGAGCGGATCGACATCGAGCATGGTGAGGGCCTTCTGCGCGATCTGCGCATCGATGCGGCCGGTGCCCTTGACGTCCGCGTAGTCGCGCACGCGCCGCAGCAGGCGGTTGGCGATGCGCGGGGTGCCGCGCGAGCGGCGCGCGATCTCGCCGGCGCCCTCGGCGTCGATCGGCGCCTGGAGCAGCCCGGCGCTGCGATGCACGATGCGCGTGAGCTCCTCGGCGGTATAGAACTCCAGCCGCGCCACGATGCCGAAGCGGTCGCGCAGCGGATTGGTCAGCATGCCCGCGCGCGTGGTCGCCCCCACCAGGGTGAAAGGCTGCAGGTCCAGCTTGATTGAGCGGGCGGCCGGGCCCTCGCCGATCATGATGTCGATCTGGTAGACCTCCAGCGCGGGATAGAGGATTTCCTCGACCACCGGCGACAGGCGATGGATCTCGTCGATGAAGAGGACGTCGTTCTTTTCCAGGTTGGTCAGCAGCGCCGCCAGGTCCTTGGGCTTTTCCAGCACCGGCCCGGACGTCGAGCGCAGGTTCACGCCCAGTTCGTTGGCGATGATGTGCGACAGCGTCGTCTTGCCCAGGCCGGGGGGGCCGAACAGCAGCACGTGGTCGAGCGCCTCGCCGCGCTTGCGCGCCGCGCCGATGAAGATCTCCAGCTGCTCGCGCGTCTTGGCCTGGCCCACGTATTCGGCCAGGCCCTTGGGCCGCAGCGCGCGCTCCATGGCTTCTTCCGCCGGCGACACCGGCGCGGCGGAGACCACGCGCTTGGGCGGCGGCGGTGCGAAGTCGTCGGTGTTGATGCTCATGGGATTGCGGCTTGCCTCCACTGTGCCAGCGGCAGCCGCGCCCAGTCCTGCACGGCGGCGCCCACGAACATCTGCGGGTTCGAAGGCAGGTAGCCCTGCGCCTGCTCGCGCTTCAGCACGGTCTCGCGCGCCTGCTGCATCAGCTGCACCAGCGAGCGCTCGGCGATCGCCTCCTGCTTCAGGAGCGCCTCGGTGAAATAGGTGTTGTTGCTGCGAAAGGAGCAGCCGAAGGAGTTGCGATCCGCCGCCGCGGCGGTGAGGATGATCCGCGAGGGGCCACGCAGCTGGGGGATGAAGCTGCCGGAGTAGCACGCCGAGATCAGCAGGATCGTGGGCCTGTCGCGCAGCGGTGCGAGCCACTGGTTCAACTCCGAAGCCTCGACGTGCCCGAGTTCACGGCCCGCGGCGGTCACGCCCAAGGCTCCGGGCGCCCCGTGGCTGGCCAGGAGCAGCACGACCTTGTCCTGCGGGCGGGCCATCTGCCCCACGGCCTCGATCACCCTCTGCACGTTCTCGCGCGTGGCGAAGGGCCAGTCGGTCCCCTGCCCGACGGCGGGGTTGGACAGCTGGATCACCGCCGCGTGCGGGTCGAGCCGGCGAACCAGCTCGCCGGCCAGCTGCACGTCGTTGCGGAAGGCCGTGGATTCGGAGTGCAGCGCGAAGCCGGCGAAGACGATGCGAGGCGGCTGGCCGGGGCCGAGCGCAGCGCGCGCACGCGCGAGCTGCGTGGCCAGCTGCGCGTCGCTGCGCTGCGCGCTGCCCGGCGCGCCGGGCGTCGCCGCGCAGGCAGCCAGCAGCAGCACCGAAGCAAGCAGGAACAGGCGGCGGGCGGTGCGCAGCATCGTCAGCGGGCCAGCGCTTTCAGCGCCTGCTTGATGCCGTCGCTCACGCCGATGTCCTTGGGCAGGGACTTCAGCGCGGCCTGCGCTTCCTTGTCGCTGTAGCCCAGCGCGACCAGCGCCTGCAGGATGTCGGCCTGCGTGTCGCTGGCCAGGGCGGCGCCGCCGACCCCGAGGTCCGCGCCCACCTTGCCTTTGAGTTCGAGCAGCAGCCTTTCGGCCGTCTTCTTGCCGATGCCGGGAATCTTGACCAGCCGGCTGGCGTCCTGCTGCGTCACGGCCTGGCTGATGTCGCCCACGCTCATGCCGCTGAGGACTGCGAGCGCGGTGCGCGGGCCGACGCCCGAGATCTTGATCAGCTGGCGGAAGGCCTCGCGCTCGCCGGCGGAGCCGAAGCCGAAGAGGATCTGCGCGTCCTCGCGCACGACGAAATGCGTCAGCAGCGAAACCTTGTCACCGATGGACGGCAGGTTGAAGAAGGTGCTCATGGGCACGTCCACCTCATAGCCGACGCCCTGGCAGTCCACCAGCACCTGCGGCGGGTTCTTTTCGGCCAACGTCCCCGTCAATTTACCTATCATGGCGGTCCCTCTCACCGGATTATCAGCGCAGAGCCCATCCTTTGATCCACCGACACGCCTTCTCTCCCCTCAACAACACCCGCCTGTCCCACCTGTGCGGGCCCATGGACGAACACCTGAGGACCATCGAGACGGCATTGCAGGTGCGCATCTCGCATCGCGGCGAACACTTCCGCGTCGAGGGGCCCAAGCCCAAGGCGGATCGCGCACTCGACGTGCTGCAGGCCCTCTACGAGATGGCCGGCCGCAGCATCTCCAAGGAAAAGGTGCAGCTGATGATGGCCGGCGACTCCGCCCCGCTGGTGGAGGATGCCGACGGGTCGATGGTGCTGCAGACGCGCCGCACCGACCTGAAGGCGCGCACGCCCAACCAGAGCGTGTACCTGGACAACATCGCCGGCCACGACATCACCTTCGGCATCGGGCCGGCGGGCACGGGCAAGACCTACCTCGCGGTCGCCTGCGCGGTCGATGCCCTGGAGCGCAGCGCGGTGCAGCGCATCGTGCTGACGCGCCCCGCGGTGGAGGCGGGAGAGAAGCTCGGCTTCCTGCCCGGCGACCTGACGCAGAAGGTCGACCCGTACCTGCGGCCCCTGTACGACGCGCTCTACGACCTGATGGGATTCGAGCGCGTGACCAAGGCCTTCGAGCGCAATGCGCTGGAGATCGCGCCGCTGGCCTTCATGCGCGGGCGTACGTTGAACAACGCCTTCGTGATCCTCGACGAGGCGCAGAACACGACGCCGGAGCAGATGAAGATGTTCCTCACGCGCATCGGCTTCGGCAGCAAGTGCGTGGTGACGGGCGACATCAGCCAGATCGACCTGCCCAAGGGCTCGCTGTCCGGCCTGGTGGACGCCGAGCGCGTGTTGAAGCGCGTCAAGGGCATCGCGCACACGCGCTTCACCAGCGCCGACGTCGTGCGTCACCCGCTGGTGGCGCGCATCGTCGACGCCTACGACGCGGCGCGCAAGAACGATAAATGACGCCGGCGCTGGAACTGTCGCTGCAGTTCGGCTCCTTCCCCGGCGCGGCAGCCCACCGCAGCGTGCTGACGCCCGCACGCGTGCGCAAATGGGTCGGCATGGCCCTGGTGCGCCCGGCGGAGATCGCGGTCCGCATCGTCGGCGCCGAAGAAGCACAGTCACTGAACCGGCAATACCGCGGCAAGGACTACGCCACCAACGTGCTGACCTTCGACTACACGCGGGAGCCGGTGGTGGCGGCCGACCTCGTGCTGTGCGCGCCGGTGGTCGAGCGCGAGGCGCAGGAGCAGGGCAAGCCGCTGGCGGCGCACTATGCGCACCTGCTGGTGCATGGCACGCTGCACGCGCAGGGCTGGGACCACGAGACGGGCGAAGCTGACGCCCTGGAGATGGAGGCGCTGGAAATCCTGATGATGGGGGCGCTCGGCTTTCCCGACCCCTACTGACCCACACCCACATGGCCCTTGCACGCCGCACCCGTACCTGGCTCATTGCCGTCGCCGCCATCGTGGCGACGCTGGTAGCCGTGCTGGTCTACGCGAACCTCACGACGGGCGAGAAACGCATCCAGCACCAACTGCCGCGCCTGTACCAGTCGGACGACGCCGAGTTCCGGCGCTCGCTCAGCTCGCTCCTGGGCCCGCAGATCCTCGAGGGCAACCAGGTGGAGACGCTGATCAACGGTGACCGCATCTTCCCGGCGATGCTGGCAGCGATCCGCTCGGCGAAGAAGACGATCACCCTGGAGACCTACATCTACTGGTCGGGCGAAGTCGGGCAGCAATTCGTGGCGGCCCTGATGGAGCGCGCCCGCGCCGGCGTGAAGGTCCACGTGCTGCTGGACTGGGTGGGCAGCATCAAGATGGATGCGAAGCTGCTCGCGCAACTGCAGGAGGCGGGCGTGGAGGTCGAGCGCTTCCACGAACCGCGCTGGCGCAACTTCGACGAGCTGAACAACCGCACGCACCGCAAGCTGCTGGTGGTGGACGGGGTGGTGGGGTTCACCGGTGGCGTCGGCATCGCCGACCATTGGCGCGGTGACGCCCGCAACGCCGACGAATGGCGCGACACGCACTACCGCGTGGCCGGCCCGGTGGTGGCGCAGATGCAGTCGGTTTTCCTCGACAACTGGATGCGGGCCACCGGGCGGGTGCTGCATGGCGAGGCCTATTTCCCCGCGCTCAAGCCCTCGGGCGCCTACGCGGCCCAGATGTTCAGCAGCTCCGCCCGCGGCGGCAGCGAGAGCATGCAGCTGATGTACCTGATGGCCATCACCGCCGCGCGCAAGACCATCGACCTGTCGAACTCCTACTTCGTCCCGGACGACATGACGATCCGGACGCTGCTGGACGCCGCCAGGCGCGGCGTGAAGGTCCGCGTGATCGTGCCCAGCGGCCACATCGATTCCGAAACCGTGCGCAAGGCCTCCCGCGGCACCTGGGGCCCGATGCTGCGGGCCGGTGTCGAGATCGCCGAGTTCTCGCCGACCATGTTCCACGTCAAGGGTCTGGTTGTCGATGGCACGTTCTCGTCGGTCGGCTCGACCAACTTCGACAACCGCTCGTTCCGCCTGAACGACGAGGCGAACCTGAACGTGCTCAGCCCCGAGTTCGGCCAGGCGCAGCTTGCGGTGTTCGAACGGGACTGGATCCGCTCGCGCAGGATCACGCTGCAGCAGTGGGAGGACCGCCCGCTGGTCGAGCGCTTCTGGGAGCGCCTCGCATCGCTGCTGCACGCGCAGCTCTGAGCCGGCGCGTTCAGCGCATCGTCATCGGGATCGTCACCGGCCCGTCGTTCACCAGGTGCACCTGCATGTCCGCGGCGAACTCGCCGGTCTGCACCACGGGATGCGCGGCACGCGCCTGCGCCACGAAATGCTCATACAGCCGGCGCCCCTCGTCCGGGGGCGCCGCATTCGTGAAGCTCGGCCGGTTGCCACCGCTGGTATCGGCCGCCAGCGTGAACTGGCTCACCACCAGGAGCCCCCCGCCCACGTCCTGCACGCTGCGGTTCATCTTGCCGGCCTCGTCGCTGAAGATGCGCAGCTTCAGCAGCTTGGCCAGCAGCCTGTCGCCGTGCGCCGGCGTGTCGCCGCGCTCGGCGCACACCAGCACCAGCAGGCCCTGCGCGATCTCGCCGATCGTGCGTCCCGCCACCACCACGCGCGCCTCGCGCACCCGCTGCACCACGGCCAGCATCAGACCACGTCCTCGTCGTCGTCGAAATGCGCCTCCACCTCCACGTTGCTCGGCAGCAGCTGGATGGTGGCCCGCAGCCCGGGAATGGCGCTCATGAGCGCCTGTTCCACCGAGGCGCGCACCGCTGCGGCGCGGCCCAGCGTCCAGCTCGCGGGCATGTGCATGTGCATGTCCAGGAAGCGCCGCTTGCCGGAGCGGCGCGTGGTCACGTGGTCGAAGCGGATGGTGGGGTGGGCGAATTGCGCCAGCGTCTCGTTGATCTGCGCGATCACGTCGGGCTCCAGCGCGCGGTCCATCAGGCCTTCGGTGGAGCGCCACATCAGGTGGAAGCCTTCGCGCAGGATGTTCGCGGCCACGGCGATGGCAACGATGGGGTCCAGCCACAGCCAATCCGTCGCCGCAGCCAGGCCCACGCCGACGATCACGCCGGCGGACGTCCAGACGTCCGTGAGCAGGTGGCGCGCATCGCCCTCCAGCGCCATCGACCGGTGCGTGCGGGCCGACTGCAGCATCACCCAGGCGAGCACGCCGTTGAAGACGGAGCTGATGACGGACAGCCCCAGGCCGATGCCCAGCTGCTGCAGCGGCTGCGGATCGCGCAGGCGCAGCAGCGCTGCCCAGATGATCGCGAGCGCCGCGACGATGATCAGCAGTCCCTCGAAGCCGGCGGAGAAGTACTCCGCCTTGTGGTGGCCGTAGGGGTGCTCGTCGTCGGCAGGCCGCGCCGCGATCTTCACCATCAGCAGCGCGAAAGCCGCGCTGGCCAGGTTGACGATCGACTCCATCGCATCCGACAGCAGGCCGACCGATCCGGTGAGCCACCACGCCAGGAACTTCAGCGCGATGGTGATGACCGCCACCAGGATGGAGATGCGCAGCAGGGCTTGGGGCGGGATGCGCTCGGCGCGCGCGGCCAGGGACATGCGCCGATTGTGCGGCAGGCTGCGTGCAAGAATGGGGCATGCGCGTCGTTCAGCTGGCTGCCACGCTCCTGCTCGCGCTCACCGCGGCCGGCGCGCTGGCCCAAGTGGCGCCGTCGGCGGCCGAAGCGGCGCGGTACGCGGGCCTGCACGCGGCGGCGCACGCCGGCGATGCAGCTCGCATCGCGGCTCTCGTTGCGGCGGGCGCCGACCTCGACGCGCGCGACGGCTACGGACGCACGCCGCTGCACGTGGCCACCTTCGCGCGCCAGCGCGCCGTGATCGCGGCGCTCGCGAAAGCCGGCGCACGCCTGGACCTGCTGGAGAACGACCGCTATGACGCGGTGACGATCGCTTCCGTTGCCAACGACGAAGAGACGCTGCGGCTGCTGCTGTCGCTCGGCGCCAGCGCCAGGCTCATCACGAGCCGCTACGACGGCACGGCCCTGATCGCGGCCGCGCATGAGGGCCATGCCGGCGTCGTTCGCCAGCTCATCGCCGCGGGCGCCCCGCTCGACCACGTGAACAACCTGCACTGGACGGCCGTGATCGAGGCCGTCGTGCTCGGCGACGGCGGGCCACGGCACCAGGCCACCCTGAAGGCGCTGATCGACGCGGGGGCGAACCTGCAGCTGGCCGACCGCGAGGGACGCACGCCGCTGCAGCTGGCGCGCTCGCGGGGTTACGCGGCGATGGTGAAGATGCTGGAGGCTGCGGGCGCGCGCTGATGCGGCTCAGTGCGGGCGGCCGGGATAGATCATCAACGCAGGTTCGACCTGCGCGAGGTGCACGAAGTCGCGGTCGTTGTGGACCAGCAGGGCGCCGTGCTCCAGGGCGAGCGCGGCGATGAGGCAGTCGGTGCTCTTGCGGATCGTGAATCCCGCCTTGCGAGCCCGGCGAAACAGCTGCGCAGCGATCTCGTAGGTGGACAGCTCCCGCGTTTCGAGCAGCAGCATTGCCGAGAACATGGAATGCAGGCGCTCGTACACCGCGTCGTCCGTCGCCCCCTGCAGCACCTCCTGGAACACCACGCCGGCTACGGCGAGTTCATCCTCGTCGCGCATTGCCAGGAAGCGCGTGCCGTCGGTGTCACCACCTCGCAGGGCATCAATCCACACGGAAGAATCGACCAGCAGCATCACGGCTTCGGCGGGATCTTGCGCGGCGGCCTCTTCGCCGGCTCGGTGCTTGCAGGCAACTTGTACGAGGCGCGTGGTTGCTCGACACGGTTCTTGCCGAACTCTTCGGGGGAGGACGCTTTCGGGTCGTAGTCGGGATCGATCCCGCCCAACGCGTAGAAATCCCGAAATCGCGGCCGGCGCGCCCGCGCCACCATTTCGCGCAATGCACGATCGACGGCCTCGCGCTTCGATCGCGCGCCCGATACCTGCATCGCCTGTGCGATGAGGTCCTCGTCGATGTCGATGTTGGTGAGCATGAACAAATACTGTACATCGCCTGTACAGACGACGCAAGAAGAAAGCGGCCGGATGGCCGCCTCAGCTGGCCTTGTCGGGCCGGGGATCTGTCATCTCACGACAGCGTCACCCGCGCGAACTTGCGCTTTCCCACCTGCACGACGTACGTGCCGGCTGCGAGCTTCAGGCCCTTGTCGCCCACGGTGCTGGAGTCCACCCGCACGCCGCCGCCTTCGATCAGGCGGTTCGCCTCGCTCGTGGACGGCGCCAGGTTCGCCTGCTTGAGCAGCTGCGCGATTCCCAGGGGCGCACCCGAGAGGGCCACTTCCGGAATCTCGTCGGGCACCCCGCCCTTGCTGCGATTGACGAAATCCTGCTCCGCCGCATCGGCCGCGCCGGCGTCGTGGAAGCGCGCGGTGATTTCCTTGGCCAGCAGCACCTTGGCATCGCGCGGATTGCGGCCGCCCTGGATCTCCGACTTCAGCCTTTCGATCTCGGCGGACGAACGGAAGCTCAGCAGCGTGTACCAGCGCCACATGAGCGTGTCCGAGATCGACATGACCTTGGCGAACATGGTGTTCGCGTCCTCGGTCACGCCGATGTAGTTGCCCTTGCTCTTGGACATCTTGTCCACGCCGTCCAGGCCTTCCAGCAACGGCATGGTCAGGATGCACTGCGGGTCCTGCCCGTACTCCGCCTGCAGGTGGCGACCCATGAGCAGGTTGAACTTCTGGTCGGTGCCGCCCAGCTCCAGGTCGCTCTTGAGCGCGACCGAGTCGTAGCCCTGCATCAGCGGGTACAGGAATTCGTGGATCGAGATCGGCGTACCGGCCTTGAAGCGCTGGTCGAAGTCGTTGCGCTCCATCATGCGCGCCACCGTGTACCTGGCCGCCAGCTGGATCATCCCGCGCGCGCCCAGGGGGTCGCTCCATTCGCTGTTGTAGCGAAGCTCGGTCTTCTGCGGATCCAGGATCTTGTCGGCCTGCGCCCGGTAGGTCTCGGCGTTCACCTTGATCTGCTCCGCCGTCAGCGGCGGCCGGGTGCTGTTGCGGCCGGACGGGTCGCCGATCATCGAGGTGAAGTCGCCGATCAGGAAGATCACCTGGTGGCCCAGGTCCTGCAGCTGCCGCATCTTGTTCAGGACCACCGTGTGCCCGATGTGGATGTCCGGCGCGGTGGGATCCAGTCCCAGCTTGATGCGCAGCGGCACCCCGGTGGCTTCGGATTTCGCCAGCTTGCGCAGCCAGTCTTCCCTGGGAATCAGCTCCTCGGCCCCGCGGAGCGTGACCTCCATGGCCGCGCGCACGCGCTCGCTCACCGGCGGCTCATTTGTAACAACGTCTTGATTCATAAGGGGTTTTACAGAGGACGGGGCCGCTCAGCTGGCTATACTGCGGCTCGTTTCGTTGGTTGCCGATTCTAGTTGCGGCAACAATTCCCGCCTTTCCGCTGCCCGCAGCGGCCGACTGTCGAGGCGGGACACCACCTGAGCGAGCTGTAGGCACACTCCTACCTCGTCAGGGAGAAGAAGGACAATCCGTGAAGAAAACTTGGATCACCGCAGGGGAAGAGCTGTTGTCGCGTGCAGGTCGCGCGCTCGAACACCATCCCCGGCAAGTGACGGCGCTGGTCGCGGCCGTCCTGCTGTGCGGCGGCGGCGGCGCCTTTGCCGTCGCTTCGCTCGGCCCCGACGCCTCCGCCCTGCCGGTTCGCCAGGTCCTCGAAGACGTGCAGCCGCTCTCCCTGCAGCAGCAGGCCGAAGCGCTGGACGGCCACAGTTTCAGCCTCTATACGGCCGAATCCGTGCGTCCCAGCGACACGGCCGAATCGCTGCTGGCCCGCCTGGGCGTGAACGACGCCGCGGCTGCCGCCTTCCTGCGCTCCGACCCCATCGCCCGCCCGAACGTGCTGGGCATGCCCGGTCGCACGGTCAGCGTCGAAGCCAACGACGGCCGCAACCTGCTGCGCCTGAAGGTGCGCTGGGCCACCGACAACGCCAGCTTCAAGCGCCTGGTGGTCGAGCGCCAGGACAACGGCCAGTTCACCAGCCGCATCGAGACGGCGCCCCTGGTGCCCTCGCTGCGCGTGGGCAGCGGCACGATCCGCAGCTCGCTG
>DATAGN010000483.1:0-6380 GCA_036263715.1 Ramlibacter sp. | reverse complement strand
GCTGCGCGCTCACCGCCGACCTACGGTCGTCCTGGTAGGTCGGGGTGAGCGCGCAGCCGAACCCCGACGCCTCACGTCCTTTCCATCCACACGAACAAGCCCGGGATCGGCACCCGTTCTTCCTCGCGCACCGGCCGCTTTTCCAGCGCCTCGATGCGAAACCCATGCTCCTGCGCCAGCCGCCGCACCAGCGCCTCGGAATGCGCATACCGCAGGCTCGGGCGCAGCACGAGGTCCGCGCCCCCGCTGTCTTCGACCGTGAAAGCGAACACGCCGCCGGGCGCGATGCGCTGGCCGAGCGAAGCGAACACGCCATCCAGCGCGCCCACGTAGATGAACACGTCGGCCGCCAGCACCGCGTCATACGTGTCCCCGGAGCCAGCCAGGAACTCGGCGACGTCGGCCTGCACCAGCTCCTGGTAGACGCCCAGGCGCCTCGCCTTGTGCAGCATGTTGGCGGACAGGTCGACCCCGGTGATGCGTTCGGCCAGCGGCCGCAGCAAGGGGCCGCACAGGCCGGTGCCGCAGCCCAGGTCCAGGGCATGCCCGAAGCGCCGGCCGGCCCAGCGCTGCGTGAGCACTCCGGGCGCGTCGTAGCGCAATCCCTGCACCAGGTGCTGGTCGAAGCCGTCCGCGTAGTTGTCGAACAATGCCTGCACATAGGCAGGCGGTGGCTGCGGCGGGGCTTCGCCGGCTTCGAGGCCTGCCAGGTAATAGGTGAGCAGTTCCTGGTCGCCGCCGCGCGCGAGCGCTTCGCGGTACGAAGCGGCGGCCTCCTCGCGCCGTCCGAGTTCGCGCAGCGCGGTGCCGCGCAGCGTCCAGACCCCGGGCGCATCGGGCTGGATGGCGAGCGCCCGCTCGTAGCAGGCCAGCGCCTTGGCCGGTTGGCCCAGTTCCGCCAGCGCGGTGCCGCAATGGGCCAGCGCCTCCAGGTTGTCGGGCTCCTGCGCCAGCGCGTCCTGCAGCAGTTCGACCGCCTCGCCGGGACGGCCGAGCTTGAGGCGCACGGCGCCCAGGTTGGTCAGCACCGAAGGGCGGTCGGGCACGAGCGACAAGGCGGCGGCGAACTTCTGCTCCGCCTGCGGCAGCCGCCCGGCCTCGTAGTGCGCCACCCCCTCCAGGAAGAACGTTCGCGCCTGCTCCAGATGACTGTCCATGCCTTCCCCCGAGGAGCCGGGATCATAGGGCCTGCGACAATCCGGCCATGTCCTTCCCGCCCCTCGCCAACGACACCTTCCTGCGCGCCTGCCTGCGGCAGGCCACCGACTACACACCCGTGTGGCTGATGCGGCAGGCGGGGCGCTACCTGCCCGAATACAAGGCCACGCGGGCACGGGCCGGCAGCTTCATGGGGCTGGCGACCAACGTGCAGTACGCCACCGAGGTGACGCTGCAGCCGCTGGAGCGCTTCAAGCTCGATGCGGCGATCCTGTTCTCCGACATCCTCACGGTGCCGGATGCAATGGGCCTGGGGCTCAGCTTCGCCGAGGGCGAAGGGCCCAAGCTCGCACGGCCGCTGCGCGAAGAACAGGCGGTGGCAGCCCTGCAGGTGCCGGATCTCGCCAGGCTGCAGTACGTCTTCGATGCGGTCACGTCCATCCGCCGGGCGCTGGGCGGCCGCGTGCCCCTGATCGGTTTTTCCGGCAGTCCCTGGACGCTCGCCTGCTACATGGTCGAAGGCGGCGGTTCGTCGGACGACTGGCGCGGCGTCAAGAGCATGCTGTACAGCCGGCCGGACCTGATGCACCGCATCCTGGCGGTGAATGCCGAGGCCGTCGCCCGCTACCTGAACGCGCAGATCGACGCGGGCGCGCAGGCCGTGATGGTGTTCGACAGCTGGGGGGGCGCGCTGGCCGACGGGGCCTTCCAGCAATTCAGCCTGGGCTACACCAAGCAGGTGCTCGCCAGCCTCAAGCGCACCGATGCGGGCGGCACGACGATCCCGCGCATCGTGTTCACCAAGGGCGGGGGGCTGTGGCTGCAGGAGATGGGGGCGCTCGATTGCGAGGTGCTCGGCGTCGACTGGACGGTGAACCTCGGCAAGGCGCGTGCGCTCGTCGGCGGGTCCAAGGCACTGCAGGGCAACCTGGACCCCTCCGTGCTGTTCGCACCGCCGGCGCAAGTGGCCGCCGAGGCGCGTCGCGTGCTGGAGGATTTCGGCACGCCGCACAGCGGCGCCGCAACCGGGCCGACGCACATCTTCAACCTGGGGCACGGCATTAGCCAGCACACACCACCGGACCGCGTGGAGGCCCTGGTCGAAGCCGTGCACGCCCACTCCGCACACCTGCGTGCCACGGCATCGCGCGTGTGAGTTCGCGCATCAGGATGTTCCCTAGCTGACACGTCGGCTAAAAAGGCGGGCGCCGGCGCTTGACTTATGCACACAGACGATGTTGCGGGGCGGCGCTTGCGGCGCGCGGCCCGCGGGCTTGCTTCAAATTCCGTAGCGCACGTAAGTCGTTGATTTTGCTGGATTCAGGAAGCAGCAATTTTTGGTTACGGTCCAGCCAACTTCTTGATTTTGCGAAGGGTTCGGCTCTTCCGCAGGGTGGGTATCAACAAAGTTATCCACAGATCGGCCGACGGTCCGGCAAAGTCATGTGGAATCAAGGACTTACCCGGTTTTTCGCGAGCACCGCTTAAGCATGACGCCTAAGTTCTACAACGGATGAGCCTCGTTCTTCCCGTCGTCGTGCCCACGCCGGCGCACAGCACCATCGCCGAGCCCCTGACTTACCGCAGTGAGCAGGCACTCGCGCCTGGCACTTTGCTGCGCGTACCGCTGGGCCGGCGCGAAGTCTGTGGCGTGGTCTGGGACGGGCAGGCGCAGGGCGGCGTCGCGCCGGACCAGCTCAAGTGCGTGGGCGCGGCGCTGGACGCACTCGGGCCGGTGTCGGCCGCATGGCGCCAGCTGGTCGGCTTTGCCGCGTCGTATTACCAGCGCAGCCTGGGCGAAGTGGCACTGGCGGCACTTCCGCCGCAACTGCGCGAACTGGACGCAACGCAGCTGGCTCGCCGGCTCAAGCGCGCCCCTGCCGTTGCGCAGGCACCCACCGGGGCGCCGCCGGCACTGACCGACGACCAGGCGCAGGCGCTCGCCGCCATGGCCGCCGAGCCGGGCCCGTTCCTGCTCTTCGGCGCCACCGGCAGCGGCAAGACCGAGGTCTACCTGCGCGCCGTTGCCGCGCTGCTCGAGCGCGATCCCGGTGCGCAGGCGCTCGTGCTGGTGCCGGAGATCAACCTCACGCCGCAACTGCAGGCGCGTTTCGAGGAACGCTTCGGCGCCGGCGCGGTGGCCGCGATGCACAGCGGCATGACGCCCCCGCAGCGCCTGCGCAGCTGGCTGGCCGCGCACCTGGGCAGCGCCCGCATCGTGCTGGGCACGCGCATGGCGGTGTTCGCCTCGATGGCCAGGCTGGGACTGATCGTGGTGGATGAAGAACACGACCCCAGCTACAAGCAGCAGGAAGGCGCCCGCTATTCGGCGCGGGACCTCGCCATCTACCGCGGCCGGCTCGAAGGCGCCAAGGTGATCCTCGGGTCGGCCACGCCCTCGCTGGAGACCTGGCATGCCTGCGACCGGGGCCGCTATCGCTGCCTGGAGATGCCGACGCGCGTCGGCTCCGGCGTGCTCCCGACCGTGCGCCTGGTGAACATGGAGCATCAGCCGAAGGGCACGGTCTTTTCACCGCCGCTGGTGGCCGCCATCGCGCAGCGCATCGCCCGCGGCGAGCAGTCGCTGGTGTTCCTCAATCGCCGGGGCTACGCGCCGGTGCTGGCCTGCATGGCGTGCGACTGGCGCAGCGACTGCCCGCACTGCAGCGCCTTTCGCGTCTTCCACAAGATCGACCGCACGCTGCGCTGCCACCACTGCGGCTACACGGAACGCGTGCCGCGCGCCTGCCCGAAGTGCGGCAACGTGGACATCCAGCCGCTCGGACGGGGCACCGAGCGGCTGGAGGAACAGCTGGCGCAACTGCTGGCCGAAACGCGCCGGCCGGACGGGCAGCCGGTGCGCATCGCGCGCATGGATGCCGACAGCACCCGCCTGAAAGGGGCCTTGGAGGAGCAGCTGGCGCAGGTCCACGCCGGCGAGGTGGACGTGCTCGTGGGAACGCAGATGGTCACGAAGGGCCACGACTTCCGGCGTATCACGCTGGTGGCGGCGGTCAATGCGGATTCGGCGCTGTTCTCCAGTGACTTCCGCGCACCGGAGCGCCTGTTCAGCCTGTTGATGCAGGCGGCGGGACGGGCGGGGCGCGACGCGGCCCATGCGAGTGCCAGCGAGATGTGGGTGCAGACCTGGAATCCGCGGCATCCCTTGTTCGCCGCCTTGAAGAAGCACGACTATCCGGCTTTCGCGCAGCAGCAGCTGCGCGATCGGCAGCAGGCGGCGATGCCGCCTTTCGCGTTCCAGGCCTTGCTGCGCGCCGACGCGCGCACGCAGGAGGTGGCGCAGGCTTTCCTGCAGGCAGCGGCCGATGAGGCTGCGGCGCTCGATGCCAGCGGGCAGGTCGTGGTCTATGCGCCGGTGCCGATGGGCGTGCAGCGGGTGGCGAATGTCGAACGCGCGCAGCTGCTGCTGGAAAGCAGCTCCCGGCCGGCGCTGCAGGCCTTCCTTTCGGCCTGGCAGCCGGTGCTGCATGGATTGCGCATGAAGGGGCTGATCCGGTGGGCGGTGGATGTGGATCCGCTGGTGATCTGAGCGGGTGTCGGGGTTCGGCGCTGCGCGCGCTCACCGCCGACCTACCGGCGATGCGCGGGTGTTGGGGTCGCTGCGCGAACCCAACCTACGGGGCTGGCGGCATGCGCGCGTGTTGGGGTCGCTGCGCGAACCCAACCTACGGGGATCGGAGTTCGGTAGGCTGGTTGCCCGCAGGGCACCCCAACACGCATCTCACCCCTTCTTCATCTCCAACGCCCGCTGATACAGCTCATTGCGCGACCCGCCGGTGATCTCCGCGGCGAGCTTCACCGCCGTCTTCACCGGCAACTCCTGCAACAGCAGCGCCAGCACGCGCTCGCCTTCGCCGGCATTCGCCGGGACGACCACCGGATGCAGCACCAGCGCGAACTCGCCGCGTGAACGCGAGGCATCGGCTTGCAGCCAGGCCGGGAATTCCTCGCAGCGCATCGTGGCGATCTGCTCGAACTGCTTGGTCAGCTCGCGCCCCACCGTGAGTTCGCGCACGCCCAGCGCCGCCAGCGCCTCGGCCAGTGCGCCGATGCGATGCGGCGCCTCGAGCAACACTACCGCGCGGCTTTCCTGGCTCAGCGCTTGCACCGCCTGTTGCCGCTCCGCGCCCTTGGCCGGCACGAACCCGAAGAACACGAAGGCGGCTTCCTCGGAGGCGAGGCCGGTGGCACTGAGGATCGCCGTGATGCTGCTGGCTCCCGGCAGAGGCACCACCGGCAGGCCTGCGGCGCGCACCACCTGCACGATGCGCGCGCCCGGGTCGCTCACGCCCGGCGTGCCGGCGTCGCTGGCATACGCGATGCGCTGGCCCTGCTGCAGCCGGCGCACGATCTCCTGCGCGCCTTCGAGCTCGTTGTGCCGGTGCACGCTGAGCCAGGAACCCTTCTCGATGCCGTAGGCCCGCAGCAGCGCCTGGGTGTGGCGCGTGTCTTCGCAGGCGACCGCATCCACCAGTTGCAGGACGTGCAGTGCGCGCAGGCTGATATCCGCCAGGTTGCCGATGGGCGTGCCCACCATGTACAGGGTACCCTGCGGATGCTGCTGCGCCGCCGCCGCATCGCGGGCCGCGGCCAGCGCGGAGGCAAAGGAAGCGTTCAGACGGACTCCTCGTGAGGCGAACATGACGACCAAGGAGCAGGGCGATGCCGCCGAAAACCGCGCCCTCGCGCACCTGCACGCGCAGGGGCTGCGCCTGGTCGCGCGCAATTATCGGACGCCCGGCCGCGGCGGCGGCGAGATCGACCTGGTCATGCGCGAGCGCGACGGCACGCTGGTGTTCGTGGAGGTGAGGAAGCGCGCCAGCCGCGGCTATGGCGGGGCGGCGGGCAGCATCGGCTGGCAGAAGCAGCGGCGCATCGTGTTCGCCGCGCGCCATTACCTGATGAGGCTTGCGGAGCCCCCGGCATGCCGATTCGACGTCATCAGCATGGAAGGCGGCAGCATCCAGTGGATGCGTGCCGCCTTCGATGCTGGCTGAGGCGTGCCCGCAGGAGCAGCCCCAGCTTCTTACGGGTCCTGCTTAGCCGCGGTCAGCGCGCGGAGCGGGGGCAGCGGGCTGCTCCATCGGGGCCGGGGCGGCACCCATGGACTGCTGCTCGACGATCACCGGAGCCGGCGCGGGAGCGGCGGCGATCACGGGAGCGGGCTGCTCCACGCGAGCCACTTCACGCACGGTGGTGAC
>DATAGN010000482.1:0-15966 GCA_036263715.1 Ramlibacter sp. | reverse complement strand
CCAGCTGGACCCCAACGTGCCTTCCACGCCCGGCATGGACCGCAAGGCCGCGATCAACTTCGCCCGCGTTGGCGCGCAGAAGCTCTGGGCCGGCACCGTGACGATCCACGCGAATGCGAAGACCGGCGCCCACCACCATGGCCACCTGGAGAGCGTGATCTACGTGGTCAAGGGCCGCGCGCGCATGCGCTGGGGCGAGCACCTGGAGTTCACGGCCGAAGCGGGCCCGGGTGATTTCATCTACGTGCCGCCGTATGTGCCGCACCAGGAGATCAACGCCAGCCCCACCGAGGTGCTCGAATGCGTCCTGTGCCGCAGCGACGGCCAGGCGGTGGCCGTGAACCTGGACATCGAACCCGTCGAAAGGCCGGAACAGGTGCTGTGGATCGACCCGACCCACCCGGACGGAGGCGTGAAGCCATGAACTACCGTCCCCTCGGCCGCTCCGGCCTCCTGGTCTCGCCCCTGTGCTTCGGGGGCAACGTGTTCGGCTGGACCGCCGACGAACGCACGTCCTTTTCACTGCTGGACGCGTGGCTGGACGCGGGCTTCAACTTCGTCGACACGGCCGACGTCTACTCCCGCTGGGTGCCCGGGCACACGGGCGGCGAGTCGGAGACGGTGATCGGCAACTGGATCCGCCAGGGTGGGCGGCGCGACAAGCTGGTGCTCGCCACGAAGTGCGGCAACGACAAGGGCCTGGCGCCCGACTGGATCCGCGAAGCGGTCGAGAACTCGCTGCGCCGGCTGGACATCGACTGCATCGACCTGTACCAGGCGCACCGCGACGACCCGAACACGCCGCTGGAGGCGACGCTGGAAGCCTTCGGCAAGCTGGTCGAGCAAGGCAAGGTGCGCGCGATCGGCGCTTCCAACTACACGGCGCCGCGGCTCGCCCAGGCGCTCGAGATCAGCAAGCGCGCGGGCCTGCCGCGCTTCGAATCGCTGCAGCCTGAATTCAACCTGTACGACCGCGCCGGCTTCGAAGGCGAGCTGCAGGCGCTGTGCCGGCGCGAGGAGATCGGCGTCATCAACTACTACGCCCTGGCGGCCGGCTTCCTGAGCGGCAAGTACCGGTCCGCGCAGGATGCGCACAAGAGCCCGCGCGGGGCCAACGTGGTGAAGAAGTACGTCAACGATCGCGGCATGAAGATCCTGGCGGCGCTGGACGAAGTCGCGCAGCGCACCGCGTCGACGCCGGCGCAGGTGGCCCTGGCGTGGACGATGCGCCAGCCGGGCATCACGTCCCCCATTGCGAGCGCGACCTCGCTTTCGCAGCTGCAGGACCTGGTGAAGGCCGCGCAGCTGCAACTCGACGACGCGGCGATGCAGCGCATCGACGCTGCGAGCGCCTAGAGCGGCGAGGGTTCGCCGGCGACGATGCCGCCCGAGCCGTAGCCGAGGAAGGCGATGCGCCAGTGCGTGAGCTGGCTGCCGTCCGCCAGCGCCTGCAGCCGCTCGCCGTCGAAGCTGTCCGCCATCGGCGCCGTCACGTCGTCCCACTGGCACAGGGCGTCCTCGGTGTACAGGCCCACCCGGCCGGCCAGCAGCGGTCGCGTGTCCTTGTCCTCGAAGCGGCACAGCAGCTTGCCGTCGACGAAGACCTGCGCCACGGCCCCGTGCACGCGAATGTCGAACTCGTACCACTGCCCGAGCGCCGCCTTCAGCGATTCGCCGGTCGCCATGATCTTCTGGCCGTCGTTCACGCCGGCAACGGCGTAGCGCGGGTCGCGCTTGCCGACCTCCCAGCCATTGGGCTTGAGGATGAAGTAGTACAGGTGGTCGTTGTCGACGAAGTTCCAGAACAGCCAGGCCACCTCCCACGCGTTCGGCACGCTGCCTCTGCGCAGCTGTCGCACGGTCCGCATGCGGCCCGAGAAGCGATAGGGCGTGCGGCCCGCGCCGAAACTGCCGTTGCTGACGGCCAGGCAGGAATGCGTTTCACCCGCGGAGGTGGAGACCATTGGCTGCATCTGCAGGAGGCGGTCACTGGGGGCGGGCACGGCCCGTTGCGCGTGCGCGCGGGGCATGAGCGCGCCAAGCGCCAGCCCCATCGCGAATGTCCGTCTCTGCATCTTCGCCCCCTCTGCTGCTGAGGCAATTGCAGCAGAGCCAAGCCGCATGCTCAGCCGTGGCCGCCCGCCCGCGTAGGAACTTTCCTACCTCCGCCAAAAAATTCACGCAGGCAGCGCCGCGCCGCAGGGCCGGCGGCGGGAATTCCGGGTGCGTTACCCTCTGCGCTTTCGTGTCGCCGAAGCCGACCCCGCATGAAGATCCTCTTCGTCCACCAGAACTTCCCCGGCCAGTACAAGAACCTCGCCCCGGCGCTGGCGGCCGATGGCCACGACGTCGTGGCGCTCAGCATGCGCAAGCACCCGCCGACGATGTGGAACGGCGTGCGCGTGCTCACCTACCAGGCGCAGCGCGGCTCCGCGAAGGCGGTGCACCCCTGGGTCTCCGATTTCGAAACCAAGGTGATCCGCGGCGAGGCCTGCCTGCAGGCGGCCATGCAGCTCAAGCGCGACGGCTTCGAGCCCGACGCGATCGTGGTGCATCCCGGCTGGGGCGAAGGCCTGTTCCTGCGCGACGTCTGGCCGCGCGCGCGCATCGGCCTGTACTGCGAGTTCTTCTATCGCACCGAGGGGCAGGACGTGAACTTCGACCCGGAGTTCACGCGGGCGGACGACCTGGCGGAAAGCCGACTGCGCATCAAGAACGCCGCCAACCTGCTGCAGATGGAGGAGGCGAGCGCCGGCCTGGCACCCACGCACTGGCAGGCGAGCACCTTTCCCGAGCCCTTCCGCTCCACCATCTCCGTGGCGCACGACGGCATCGACACGCAGCTGGTCGCGCCGCGACCCGACGTCGAGGTGCCGCTGCGCAATGCGGCGGGGGAGCTGAAGCTCACGCGGGGCGACGAAGTGATCACCTTCGTCAACCGCAACCTGGAGCCTTACCGCGGCTACCACGTCTTCATGCGCGCGCTGCCCGCGCTGCTGGCCGCGCGCCCGAATGCGCGGGTGGTGATCGTGGGCGCCGACGACGTGAGCTACGGCTCCCGGCCCCCGCAGGGCAAGACCTGGAAGCAGGTGTTCATCGAGGAGGTGCGGCCGCGCATCGCCGACGCCGACTGGCAGCGCGTGCTGTACGTCGGCACGCTGCAGTACCCGCAGTTCATCACGATGCTGCAGCTGTCGACGGTCCACGTGTACCTGACCTACCCTTTCGTGCTGTCCTGGAGCCTGCTGGAGGCCATGAGCGCCGGCTGCGCGATCGTCGCCAGCGACACGGCACCGGTGCGCGAGGCGATCCGGCACGACGACACCGGCAAGCTGGTGGACTTCTTCGATGTCGACGGGCTCGCGCGGCAGGTGGCGCAGCTGTCGGCGGACGCTGAACAGCGCAAGGTCCTGGGTGCGCGCGCGCGCGCGCACGCCGTGGCGAACTACGACCTGAAGGCGGTGTGCCTGCCGCAGCAGGTGGAGTGGGTGAAGAAGCTCGCGGGGTAGGGGAGCGTCGGGGTTCGCCTGCGGGCTCACCCCGACCTACGGGTGAGCCTCCAGATCAGCCATAGCAGGAACATCTGCAGGGGCAGCCGCAACCAGAGCAGCAGGATCGGCACCGCCGGGAACTGCTCCGCGTGCTGCAGCATGTGGACATTGGCCGGCGTGACGGCGAGCGTCAGGGCGAACAGTCCCCACGCCGCCCACCGCCGCGTGGACGAAGCCAGCAAGCCGACGGCGCCCAGGATCTCCAGGACGCCGCTCACCAGCACCGCCGCGCGCGGCCACGGCACCCAGGGCGGCACGATGCGCATCTGCGCCTCGGTGAAGGCGAAATGCGCCAGTCCGCCGATGAAGAACCAGAGGAAGACGAACACGAGCCCCGCGCGATCGCGCCGGCGCGCGGGCCAGGCGATCACCGCAGCACGAAGTCGACGACTTCCTGGCGCACCGGCGCCAGTCCCCGCAGGGGCTTGCCGAAGGCGGCGACCACGGTCACGTGGTTCACGCCCTCCAGCAGGCGCAGGCGCACGGGAACGCCGGCGCGCTGCAGCCTTTCGGCCAGGGCCACGCTGTTGCGCCGCGGGTTCACCGTGTTGTCGTCGGTCGCGGCCAGGAGCAGGGTGCGTGGATCCTGCGCCGACACGTGCACGATCGGCTGGCTCTCCGACGGCGTGTTCGGCCAGTCGAAGGCCACGCGGCTTGCCGCATCCGTGATCGGCAGGAAGTCGTAGGGCCCGGCGATGCCGATCCAGCCGGCCAGCTCCCGCGGTGCGAGGCCCTGCGCGGTGAGCCAGCGCGCATCGAGCGCCACCATGGCGGCGTTGTACGCGCCGGCGCTGTGGCCCATCAGGAAGACGCGCTCGCGGGCGGCGCCGCGGCGAACCGCGTTGTCGAATGCCCAGCGCGCGGCCCGCGCGCAATCCTCCACGATGCCGTTCCAGCGCACCTGCGGGCTGAGCCGGTAGTCCGCCACCACCGTCACGATGCCGGCGCTGGCCAGCGCCTCGCCGACGAAGCGGTAGTCGGCGCGGTCGCCGCGCGTCCAGGTACCGCCGTAGAAGAACAGCACCAGCGGCGCACCGGCCGCGCCGCCATCGGGCGTATAGACATCCAGCTTGTGGCGCGGATCGGGGCCGTAGGCGATGCCTTCTTCCAGCCGGTAGGTGTCGCTGGGCACCAGCGCGTTCAGCGCGCGCGTGCCGCCGCAGCCGGCCAGGATGCCGGCGCCCAGTCCTGCCGCGAGGAGGCTACGTCGATGGCTGTTCATGTTTTCATGTTCCTTTGCTCCTGCACGACGGTATGCGAGGGATGGTGCCGACGGCGGCAGCGCACTCCGGCACGCCCTGTAGGTGCGTGGCCCGGTGCAACCCTGATGCGTGCATCGCACGCCGCCCCCAGAATGGGCCGGACCGACAGGGAGTCCCGCCATGCGTCCTCTGGTTCCCGGCATCCTTCTTTCCGCCGCGCTCGCCCTCGCCAGCGCGGGTGCGGCGGCGCAGGGCCAGCCGTACCCGAACCGGCCGGTGAGGCTGGTCGTGCCTTTCGCACCGGGCGGATTCACCGACGTCGTCGCGCGGATCCTGGGCAACAAGCTGTCGCAATCGTTGGGGCAGCAGTTCGTCGTCGAGAACAAGCCCGGGGCCGGCTCGACCATCGGCAGCGACTTCGTGGCCAAGTCGCCGCCGGACGGATACACGCTGCTCATGGTGTCCAGTACGCACGTGATCAGCCCGTGGATTTACAAGAGCTTGCCTTACGACCCGGTCAAGAGCTTCACGGTGGTGGGCAAGCTGGTCGATTCGCCCTACGTGCTGCTGGTGCATCCCAAGGTGCAGGCGAAGAACGTGCAGGAGTTCGTGGCGCTGGCCAAGGCCGCGCCGGACAAGATCCACTATGCGTCCTCGGGCAACGGCAGCGCGCAGCACCTCATGGGCGGCCTCTTCGCCGCCATGACCGGCGCGCCGATCAAGCACGTGCCGTACAAGGGCAGCTCCGGCGCGGCCAACGACCTGGTGGCGGGCGTGGTGGAGAGCAGCTTCGCCGGCGTGCCCAACGCGCTGGCGCAGGTGCCGCAAGGACGGCTGAAGGCGCTGGCAGTCACCACGGCCAGGCGCGCACCGCAGCTGCCCGACGTGCCCACGATGCAGGAGGCGGGCATCTCCGGCTACGCGGCCTCCGTGTGGCTCGCGCTGCTGGCGCCGGCGGGCACGCCGCCGGACGTCGTCGCCAGGCTGAACACGGAGATCGGCCGCCTGATGGCCGCGCCCGACACGAAGAAGGCGCTGTTCGACGCCGGTGTCGAAGCCACGCCCTCGACGCCCGAGGAAATGTCCGCCTACCTGGCCGAGGAGCTCGCGCGCTGGGGCAAGGTGGTGAAGGACGCGAACATCAGGCTCGAATGACCAACCCCAGGTGCTGCCCATGAAACCCTGCCTGTCCCGCCGCCTCGTGCTCGCCGCTGCAGCCGCCGCTTCGCTGGCGCCGCAGTCCGCTTTCGCACAGGACTATCCCAACCGGCCCGTGAAGGTGGTCGTGCCCTATTCCGCCGGCGGCGCGTCGGATGCGCCGATGCGCGTGATCGCGCAGGAACTCGCCCGGCAGCTCGGGCAGGGCGTGGTGGTGGAGAACAAGCCCGGACAAGGCGCGATGATCGGCGCCGAACAGGTGGTGCGCGCCGCGCCCGACGGCTACACGCTGCTGCTCACGTCGAACCCGCACGCCATCAGCGCCAACCTGTATGACAAGCTGAGCTTCGACCCGATGGAGGACTTCACGCCCATCTCGCTGTTCAGCCGCGAGCCGAGCGTGCTGGTGGTGCACCCGAGCCTGCCGGTCAACAACCTGAAGGAATTCATCGACTACGTGAAGGCGCGTCCGGGCCAGGTGAACTACGCCACCTCCGGCAACGGCAGCGCGCAGCACCTGTTCACGGCGATGTTCCTGTCCGCGGCGGGGTTGAAGATGGTGCACGTGCCTTACAAGGGCAGCGCGCCCGCCGTGCAGGACGTCGTGGCGGGGCAGGTGCCCGTGGCCATGCCGGGTCTGGCGGCGATGATGCCGCACATCCGCGACAAGCGACTGCGGCCGCTGGCGACGACGGGTGCGACGCGTTCGCCGTTGCTGCCCGATGTGCCGACGATGGCCGAATCGGGCTTCCCGAACTTCACCGCCTACGTGTGGTCGGGGCTCGCAGCACCCAAGGGCACGCCGCAACCGGTGATCGACAGGCTCAACCGCGAACTGCGCACCGCGATGGCCACGCCCGCCGTGAAGGCGTTCATGGAGAAGGCCGCGATCGAAGCGGTGACCAGCACGCCGGCGGAACTGCAGGCCTTCATGCGCCAGGAGAAGGAACGCGCCGGGCGCATCATCAAGGAAGTCGGCGTCAAGGTCGACTGAAGACAGGCAACACAGGAGACAGGATGCCGGTGGAGCGTTTCGGCACGCGCGAGTACGCGGGCGGCGTGGTGCACACGCCTTGCGTGCGGGCGGGCAAGTGGGTGTTCGGGACGGGACTGCGTGCGACGCTGGAAGACGGCCGCTCCGACCCGGGGGTGCTGCGACCGGGCCGGCCGCTGGGCGTGCCGCCGCAGGCGCAGCGCGAAGCGGCGGCGGTCTTCGAGGCCATGGCGGCGCACCTGCGGCAGGCGGGCAGCGGGCTGGAGCGCGTGGCGCGCCTGGACCAGTACTACCCCGACGCACGCAACGTCGACCCGTACCACACGGCGCGCAAGAAGGCCTTGGCCGGGCAGGTGGCGCCGAGCACGTCGGTGATCGTGAGCCGCCTGCTGAACGTGGATGCCTCGATGGACGTGCAGGTGCTCGCGGCCACGCAGGCCAGCGGCTACCAGGTGCAGAAGGCAGCCGCGGGCGGGCTGAACGTACCCGCGACCTCCGGCTACGCGCCGCACGTGCGCGTGGGCGACATGATCTTCGTGGCCGGCCAGCTCGCGCGCGATGCGAGCGGCAACCTCGCGGCCGAAGCGCAGGTGCCCGCGGGCCAGCTGTGGAACGGCACGCGCATCCAGCTGGAGACCGACTACCTCGTGCAAAAGCGCCTGGCGCCGGCGCTCGCCGCGGCGGGCAGCGAGCTCGGGCTCGTGCTGAAGGCGCAGGTGTACCTGAGTCATGCCGAGGACCTGCCGGCGTTCTGGTCCACGTGGTCGAAGGCGTTTGGCGGCCGCGTGCCGCCGACCACGGTCGTGCCGGTGAAGCATCCCGCCTTTGGCACGAGTGCCGCGACGATCGAGGTGAACATCGTCGCCGCACATACCTCGGCGGCCTCGGCGGTGCGCGACGTGGAGTGCGACGTCGAACTGATCGCGCCCGACATGCTGCCGGCGCGCGTGTTCGACGGCGTGCTGTTCGTGGCGGGCCTGATGGGCATCTCGGACGGCGGCGCCTTCGGCGAAGCCGCCGCCGACGCTTCGGCGCCCTTCTACCGCGATGCCGCGCACGAGCAGATGCGCGACGCACTCGCCAAGGCGCAGAAGATCTTCGCGGCGGCCGGCACGGACCTGTCGCAGGTCACGCGCGCGCTGCAGTTCCACGCCGACCTGCGCGAGTTCCGCAGCGCCTGGCTCGCCTGGGACACGGGCCTGCGCCGGCAGGGCCTTCCCTTCAGCGCCGTCGAAGTGGCGCCCGAGCTGTTCGCGCCGGGCGCGCGGGTGCTCGTGGACCTGTGGGGCCACGTGGACGCATGACCATGGACCTGCTGCCGCAGCACGACCGCTACGACTACGTGCCGCTGCCGCGCCGCAAGGACTGGCACTGGCCCGATGGCAAGCGCCTGGCCTTCGTCTTCACCACCAACATCGAGTGGTTCGCCTTCAACGCGGGCCTGGGCCACGACCCCGCCAAGACCGGCGAGCCGCAGACGCACCGCAACTACTCCTGGCGTGACTACGGCAATCGCGTGGGCATCTGGCGCTTGTTCGACCTGCTGGACGAACTGAAGCTGCCCGCCTCCCACTGCATCAACAGCCTGGTCTACCGCTATGCGCCGGACATCACGGACGCGATCCGGCGCCGCGGCGATGAGGTGGTGGCGCATGGCCGCACCAACGCAGAGAACCTGCGCGGCATGTGGGCGCCCGACGAGGACCGCCTGATCCGCGAGGTGACCGACACGATCCGGCAGCACGAAGGCCGCGCACCGCTCGGGTGGATGGGCGCGGGGGCGTACGAGACCGCCAACACGCCGGACCTGCTCAAGGCGCAGGGCTACCGCTACGTGATGGACTGGCCGATGGACGACCAGCCGGTGTGGCTGCGCACGCAGTCGGGGCCGCTGCTGTCGGTGCCCTACCCGATCGAGACGGACGACGCGCAGGGCATCGTGCATCGCAAGTACACGGGGCGCGACTTCTGCGACATCGTGGTGGCGCAGTTCGACGAGATGCTGCGCCAGAGCGAACGCCATCCGCTCGTGATGAACGTCTCGGTGCACCCGTACATCTTCGGCCACCCCTACCAGGTGAACTGGCTGCGGCAGGCGCTGCAGCAGTGCCAGCGCCATCCCCAAGCCGACCGCGTGTGGTGGACGCGCTCCGGCGACATCGCGACGTTCTGCGAGCAGTTGCCGGCGGGGACGCTTCCCGGTTCGTGAGCTGGCCTATTTCTCTCTCTCCCTCTCCCGCTTGCGGGAGAGGGTTGGGGTGAGGGCAGCCAGGCCGAAGTACCTCCAATGGGAGACACCCGTCAGCCGCATGTCGCGTTGTCGAAGGATGATGCGCAGCCGTCCTCCCGCAAGAGCCCGCATCCTGCGCAAATCGCCCACTGACGCGGAAAACCTCCTCTGGTACCGCCTGCGCAATCGCCACTTCCTTGGTCTCAAGTTCCGGCGCCAGCGGCCGATCGGCAAGTACATCGCAGATTTCGCGTGCGTCGAAATCGGGCTGGTCATCGAGCTCGATGGTGGACAGCACCTGGAACAGGCCGCCCATGACAGGCGCCGGCAAGCCGAGATGAAGGAGCTGGGCTGCGTGACGCTGAGGTTCTGGGACCGCGAGGTGTTGATGGAGATGGAGGGGGTGCTGGAGAGGATTGGCGAGGTGGCGGAGGGTCTCAGGGCGGATGCCCTCACCCCAACCCTCTCCCGCAGGCGGGAGAGGGAGTAAGACCCTCACCCCAACCCTCTCCCGCTTGCAGGAGAGGGAGTAAGACCCTCACCCCAACCCTCTCCCGCACGCGGGAGAGGGAGCAAAAAAGCTACCGCGTCGTGACCGCCACCTCGCCGAGTCCCTCGACCCGATAGCTCCACGCCTGCCCGGGCTCGGGGAAACGCGTGCGGACGATGCTGCCGGTCATCACGATCGCGCCCGGCTCCAGCCGCTTGCCACGCTTGTCCAGTTCGGCCGCGAGCCACAGCACCGAGTCGAAAGGATGCGACAGCGCATCGCCCACGCGGCCGCGGTCGACCTCCTCGCCATCCAGGAACAGCACGCCATGCAGGTCGGGCAGCGCCGCGGGCACCGGCTGCCAGCGCCCGAGCACGACGCCCGCGTTCCAGCTGTTGTCGGCCACCAGCGACGCTGCATCCAGCGTCGCGTAGTCGGCGTTCGAGTCGTCGACCATCTCGAACGCGGGGCACACGCCCTCGCAACACGCAAGCACGTCGTCCCGCGTGAGCGCACGGTCCGCCGGCAGCGCGCGCGCCAGCCGCACCGCGATCTCGCATTCCAGGCCGAGGCGGCCGTAGCGCGCCAGCTCGATCGCGTGCCCCGCCTCGAAGATGCCGTCGCCGCGCAGTTCTCCATGGATCGGGTGCGAGATGCCGCACATGGCCTGCATGGCCGGCGAGGTCAGCCCGATCTTGTACCCCACGCCGCGCTGCCCACCGCAGGTCAACGCCACGAAGGCATCCTGCACCGCATACGCGTCATCGAGCGTGAGGCGCTGCCCTTGCGCGGTGAGCGCCTCGAAGCGCGCACCGCGCGCATGCCGCTGCTGCAGCTCGCGCGCCAGCGCGCGCGGATCGACGCTCATGGGTACACCTGAGCGGGATTGGTGAAGAACGCGTGCAGGATGTGATAGACGTTCTGGTAGTTCTTCTGCTGGAAGCTCGCATGCGAGATGCCGCGCATCACCGTGAACTGCTTGTCCTGGTGCGGCACGCGCTTGAAGAACTCGATCAGGTCGTCGAAGCTTGCGATGCCGTCGTGCTCGCCGCGCATCACGATCGTCGGCACATCCAGCTTTTCCGGGTCCACCAGCGGCAGCTTCGAACACATGTCCACGTAGGTGCCGGTGGGCATGGAGTCGTCGAGCGTGAGGATGGCGCTGGCGAAGGCCTCGATCACGCGGTCTTCGGCCGTGCCCGGGTGGTCGCGGTTGAAGATGCTGTAGACGAAGTCGCGGTCGATCTTGCGGCGGTTCGCGCCGGTCCACTGGTCCAGCTTCTTGCGCCGCTGCTCCAGGGTGGGGCTGCCCTCGCCCGTCCACACGAACGCGTCCAGCGCGATCTTGGCAACGCGCTCGGGATGGCGCTGCGCGAACAGCGCCGCCTTCAGCGCGCCCGAGGAGATGCCGTACAGCATCAGCTTGCGGTCGCGCGCGCGCTGCAGGATGTAGTCGGTGCCGGCGGCGAGGTCGTCCGCGCCGTTGCTGATGTCGAAGTTGATGGGGCGGTGCTTGCTGGAGCGCCCATACCCCTCGTTGTCCATCGTCCAGGTGTCGAAGCCGCGCGCGCGGAACCAGTCCATCGCGGAGGAATCGGGGCGCCCCGGCACGCTCAGGTCGAAGGTGGGTTGCGAGGCCATGGAAGAACCGTGCACGAACAGGATCGTTCCGCGGTGCGGCACGTCCGTCGCGGCAGGCTTGTGCCACATGAACAGGTCGATCTCGCCGCGCTCGCGCGTGGTCCAGTGTTCCTCGCCGCCGCTCCAGCGGACGTCGTTGCCGGGCACGCCGGACGAATGATCGAGAGGCATGGGTGTGTCCTTGTCGTCGTTGCCGGGGGAGACGAAGGCTCCTCCGATCGCCTATTGTGTCGCGGAGCCGACGCCGCAAGAAACGGCCGCCTTCACGGCGCCGGTCACTGACCTCCGGTCGCAGGTGCAGCGTCCAGCGACTACCGGCGGCTAGTCGATCGCGGCGCCCAGCCGCTCGATCACCCGCATGACGCGGCGGGCGCCGCCGGGCACGTCGGCCGCCAGGTCCAGGCGCGCGTGCCGGAAGGCGTCGAGCACGGAGATCATGTCGTCGCCGATGGCGGGACTCAGGGCGCGCAGGGTCTGCAAGGGCAGCGGCCTGGCGTTCCACACCGCCACGATGAAACGCACCACGTCGCCCGTGTGCGCCGAGCTGCGTTCCTCGGCCACGCGCAGCAGCCGGCCGAAGGCGGCGAGCCCCGCCTCGGTGGCCTTGTGCGAACGGATCTCCTCCTCGGTGAGCCGCAGCCTTTCGAAGAGGGTGCCCTCGTGGTCCACGCGCATGCGGTCGCCGCGTCCCGCCAGCACCTGCACCCGGTTGATGCGCTCCAGGTTGGCCTGGTGGCGCCGTTCACGTTGCCTGCTGTCCATGGTGAACCTCCGTGGGCGTTGCCCTGCCGTTGTACTGCGGCGGCAGCGTGCATGCACGCGATACTTTGCCGGACGTGGTGCGGCGCTGACAATCGGCTGCCCACGTGATGCCCGGCCCCGCTGGCTCCCGTGGCGTCTTTACCTGCGCTGCGCACCTGTCCGACCCGGCTGGCGGGCGGCTCCTACACGGCGCGCCCGCGGGCTCCTCAATACTGCGGGCCAGATGACGCCGCACGCGCTGCCGGACGAACCGCTCCCCCCAGGACCCGATTCCCTGCGGGCCTTGCCGCGCGACGCCCGCCTGGAAAGCACCCTGGCCTTGCGGCGCGACCCCTACGGCTTCATCGCCGCCACCTGCCGCGCCCTGGACAGCGACGTGTTCGAGGCGCGCCTGCTCCTGCGGCGCACCGTCTGCATGAGCGGCCCCGAAGCTGCGCGGCTGTTCCACCAGGGCTCGCTGTTCGAGCGCGCATGCGCCGTGGCGCCGGCAGCTTGCACCCAGCGTTTGGCCGAACTCGCCGAACAGGGCTGGCGGCGCGCGGCGCGCGACTGGACCTGCAGCGCCCGCGTGGAGCTGTACACGCAGGCGCGCGCCATCCTGTGCCGCAGCGCCTGCGCGTGGGCGGGCGTGCCCCTGCGCGAGGACGAAGTCGCGTTGCGCGCCGCACAGATCGGTGCCCTCGACGAAAGCGATGGTCCCTTCGGCCTCGTGCGCTGGACCACGCGGCTGGCCCGCTGGCGCGCACAGCGCTGGGCGGCGGGCCTGGTGCGTGCCATCCGCGCGAGGACGCTGCCCGTTGCGCCCGAGTGCGCGGCCGCGCAGGTGGCGCTGCAGCGCGATGCCCGCGGCGCCCTGCCCGGCGAGCGCCGCGCCGCCCTCGAACTGCTCGACCTGCTGCGTCCCACCCTGGGCATCGCGGTCAACATGGTCTTCGTGGCGCTCGCGCTGCACGAGTACCCGGAGTGCGCGCGCAAGCTGCGCGAAGACGCATCGGGTCGCTACGCGCACTGGTTCGCGCAGGAAGTCCGGCGCTTCTATCCCTTCTTCCCAGCGGCCGCCGCGCGGGTGCGCCAGGGCTTCACGTGGAATGGCTACCGCTTCGAAGCGGGCCGCCCCGTGCTGCTGGACGTGCACGGAACCAACCACGACGAGCGTGCCTGGGTCGAGCCCGGCGAGTTCCTGCCGGAGCGCTTCGCGGCCTGGCCGTTCGAAGCCTATCCGCTCGCGGACGGCGGCATGGCACTGTCGCTGATGGCGGCCTTCGCGCGCTTCCTCGCGCGCGAGCTCGCCTACGAACTGCCGCCGCAGGACCTGCGCGTGGACGGCGCGCGGCTGCCGGCCTTGCCGCGCAGCCGCTTCATGATGGGCAACGTGCGCCTGCGCGCCGTCGCCCCCAGCAATCAGAAGGTACCGGGATAGGCGCCGCCGTCAGCCAGGATGTTCTGGCCGACGATGTACGAGGCTTGCTGGCTGCACAGGAACGCGCAGATCGCGCCGAACTCCTCGGCGTTGCCGAAACGCTGCGACGGGATCGTCTTGCGCCGGCCATCCATCACGGCCTCCAGCGTCTGGCCGGCCTTCTTCGCCGCGCCTTCCATGTTGCCGCGCAGCCGGTCCGTGTCGAAGGCGCCGGGCAGCAGGTTGTTGATGGTGACGTTGCCCGCCGCCAGCTTGGGCGAGCGCGCCAAGCCGGCGACGAAGCCCGTGAGGCCGCTGCGCGCTCCGTTGGAAAGGCCCAGCGTGCCAATCGGGGCCTTCACGGCACCCGAAGTGATGTTGACGATGCGCCCGAAGCCGCGCGCGGCCATGCCGTCGACGGTCGCCTTGATCAACTCGATGGGCGCCAGCATGTTGGCGTCGATCGCCTTGAGCCAGTCCTCGCGGCCCCAGTCGCGGAAGTCACCGGGCGGCGGGCCGCCGGCGTTGTTGACCACGATGTCGAAGTCGCGGTGCGCAGCGAAGACTTTCGCACGGCCTTCGGCCGTGGCGATGTCGGCGGCCACGGCCAGCACCTGCGTGCCCGCCGGCACGCCCGCGCCGCCCCGCAGCTGCTGCGCGGCCTGTTCCAGCGGGTCCGCGCTGCGGGCGACGATGACGACGTGCACGCCTTCGGCGACCAGCGCCTGCGCGCAGCCGAAACCCAATCCCTTGCTCGCCCCGCAGACGAGCGCCCATTTGCCGGTGATGCCGAGGTCCATGGCTCGATGTTTCCTGAAGTGGACCCGCATGATACGCAGCGGCGGCAGGGGCCCCGCGCGCCCCCGCCGGGCTGTCGGCTACTTCAGGACGCGGCGGCCCTTGGCGCCGTCGCCCGAGCGCTTGGCATGCCCCTGGTCGCCGCTGTTGCTGCTGCGGCTGTTGGCACTGCTGCGCACGCTGGACTTGTCGGCGCGGCCGCCGGTGCTGGCGCTGCGGCCCGCCGGCTTGTCGGCCGGCTGGCTGCGCAGCTTGCCGCCGCTGGCGCGGGCGCGCTCGTGCTCGCCCTCGGCGCGGCTCTTCTGCATGCTCTGGCCGGGCTGGCGGTCCTTGGTCTTGATGGAAGGCATGGAATCTCCTGGTGGTACTGCTGGAGAAAACCAATCTAGCCGTGCATCGCGAAGGTGGTGTCGGTCATCGAATGGCCGCCACGTAGGAACAGGTAGGTTGGGGTGCCGCAGGCACCCCAACATGGATTGTCGGGGTGCGCGTTCGCGCAACCCGACCTGCGGTGTACCGGTCAGAGCGCCGGTTTGTCCGACAGCGCCTTCAGGTTGTCCTGCAGTTCCTTGGCCATCGGCGCGTTCAGGTTGATGCCCTTGGGCGGGATCGGCGACATGAACCACTTGCGATAGAGCTGGTCGAATTCGCCGCTCTTCATCAGGCCGCCCAGGGTGTCGTCGACCACCTTCTTGAACGCGGGATCGTCCTTGCGCAGCATGATCGCGTACGGCTCGACCTGGATCGCGTCGCCCACCACGGCCAGCGAGTTCGGGTTGACCGCCGCGGCGCGCAGCCCGTACAGCAGGATGTCGTCCATGCCGAAGGCGTGCGCGCGCCCGCTCTCCACCAGCAGTGCCGACTCGGCGTGGTCCTTGGCCGTGGTCAGCTCGAAGCCGGCGTTCTGGCGCTGGTTCAGCGCGCGCAGCACCTGGAAGTTGGTGGTGCCGGCGGTGGTCACCACGGTCTTGCCCTTCAGGTCGGCCAGCGACTTGATGCCCGAGTCGGACTTCACCAGGAAGCGCGTGCCGGTGTAGTAGTAGTTGATCGAGAAGGTGACCTGCTTCTGCCGGTCCGAGTTGTTGGTGGTCGAGCCGCACTCGATGTCCACGGTGCCGTTCTGCACCAGCGGGATGCGGTTGGCCGAGGTCACCGGCACCGTGTTGACCTTGATGTCGTTGCGGCCGGTCGCCTTCTTGACGTTCTCGACGATGCGCTGGCAGATCTCCCAGCCGAAGCCGGTGGGCTTGCCCTCGGCGCCGAGGTAGGAGAAGGGGATCGACGACTCGCGATGCGCCACCGTGATTTCGCCGCTGGACTTCACCTTGTCCAGGGTGGGCGGGACCTGCGCGAAGGCGGCGCAGGACAGGAGGGCGGCGGGCAGCACGATCAGGCGGTTGCGCATGGAAGGATCCTTTCGAATGGTGGAGCCATCCTAAGCGGCTTCCATGCCAGGGCCGATCGGGTCCTTCCCTCGCCCGCCCGCGCGAGCAGGCGGATCAACAACAGTGCCGGTCAGGCGGTGGAGTCGCGCGCGGGCCGGGGCAGCTCGCGCGCCTTGGCCTTCTTGCCGGCGGCCGGGGACGGCGGCTTGCCGCCACCGCGGGTGGGCTCGCCCTGCTTGGCCTGGTCGATCTTGTGCGCGCGGCCGTCCGCCGGCCGTTCGGCGCGGGCGCCGAGGCCGCCGGTGCGCCCGGCGCGCGGGCTGGTGTCGCTGGACGCCTTGTCCTTGGCGGGCTGC
>DATAGN010000481.1:0-21524 GCA_036263715.1 Ramlibacter sp. | reverse complement strand
TCAAGGCGGTGGCGAACAAGACCGCGGCCGAATACTTCTACGCGGGAACGGCGCAGGACCTGAAGAAGGTCTACGAGACCTTGAGCTCCAAGCTCACCGTGGAGAAGAAGGAGACCGAGGTCTCCGCCCTCTTCGCCATGATGGCGGCGGCGCTGGCGCTGCTCTCCGCCGGCCTGTCGCTGGTGTGGTTCAACCGGATCCTGTGAGCGGTCCGGCCGCCGACGCCGCCCCCGATCTTCCGCGGCTGTTCGCCGAAGGCCGCCACAGCGAACTCGAAGCCGCGGCGCGCGCGCTCATCGCGCGCGATCCGCGCAGCGCGGGCGGCTGGAAGGCCCTGGGCGTCGCACTCGGGGCGCAGGGCCGGCATCCGGAGGCGCTCGAAGCCAAGCAGCAGGCTGTCGCCCTCGCGCCGCAAGATCCGGAGGCGCGGCTCAATCTCGGCAACGCACTGCTCGCGGCCGGCGACTTCGACGAGGCCGTCCGACGTTTCCATGAAGCGGCACGGCTGCAACCGGCGTCGCCCCGCGCCTGGCAGACCCTCGCGCGCGTGCTCCTGGGTCGGCACCGCCACGCGCAGGCCGAAGAGCCACTACGCCGCATCGTCGCCTTGCAACCGGAATCGGCGGATGCGCACAACGCGCTCGGCAACGTGCTGCGCGAGCTGCACCGCATGCCCGAAGCAGCGGCGTGCTATCGGCGCGCACTGCAACTGCAACCCGGCCTGGCCGTCGCCGAGAACAACCTGGCCAACACGCTGGCGGACCTGGGCCAGGTGGCCGCGGCCGAAGCGGCGTACCGACGCGCGCTGCAACTCGATCCGAAGCTCGGCGAGGTGTCCAGCAACCTGGGCAACCTGCTGAAGGACCAGGGCCGACTGGCCGAAGCGCAGGACTGCTACCGCCGCGCGCTGGCGCTCGCGCCCGAGTTCGCCGGCGCCTGGAGCAACCTGCTGCTGGCGCTGAACCACGACGCGAAGCTGCCGATCGAAGAAGCGCTGGCCGAAGCTCGCCGCTTCGGCGCGGCCATGCAGCAGCGGGCCGGCAAGCCGCTGGTGGGCGCCGCACGCAGGCATGACGGCCCGCTGCGCGTCGGCTTCGCCAGCGGGGACCTGCGCGCGCACCCGGTGGGCTACTTCCTGCAAGCATGGCTGCCGCACGTGGACCGCTCGCGCATCGCCCTGCTTGCCTATCCCACGGTCACGCGCGAAGACCCGGTGACCGCCCGCCTGCGCCCGCACTTCACGCAGTGGCGCAGCATCGCCGGCCTCTCGCCGGAGGCGGCCGCGCGCGCGATCCATGCCGACGGCATCGACGTGCTCGTGGACCTGGCGGGCCACACGGCCCACAACGCGCTGCCGGTCTTCGCCTGGAAGCCGGCACCGGTGCAGGTGAGCTGGCTGGGCTACTTCGCGACCACCGGCCTGCCGGCGATGGACTGGCTGCTCGCCGACGAAGCCAGCGTGCCGGATGCGCACCGTGGCCACTTCACGGAGCGGATCTGGAAGCTCCGCGACACGCGCCTGTGCTTTGCGCCTCCCGCCGACGCCCCGGCGGTCGCGCCGCTGCCTCTCCTTCGCAACGGGCACGTCACCTTCGGCTGCTACCAGAACCTGGGCAAGGTGAACGACCCGGTGCTGCGGCTGTGGGCGAAGGTGCTCGCACGCGTGCCGCACGCCCAGCTGCGCCTGCAGAACAAGGTGCTCGGCGATCCAGCCAGCCGCGACGCTTTCGTGCAGCGCTTGCGCGGGCACGGCATCGCGCCGGAGCGCGTGCGCATGCAAGGCAACATGCCGCGCGCGGCCTACCTGGCGGCGCATGGCGAGGTGGATTTCTTCCTGGACACCTTCCCCTTCCCCGGCGGTACGACGACCTGCGAGGCGCTGTGGATGGGCGTGCCCACGCTCACGCTCGAGGGCGACCGCCTGCTGGCGCGCCAGGGCTCCGCATTGCTGCAGGCAGCCGGCTTGCCCGACTGGGTGGCGCGCAGCGAAGACGAGTACGTGGAGAAGGCGGAGCGCTTCGCGGGCAACACCTCGGCGCTGCAGGCCCTGCGCGCGGGACTGCGCGAGCAGGTGCGGCGCTCGCCCCTCTTCGACGGCGCCCGGTTCGCGCAGCGCCTCACCGAGGCGCTGCAAGGGATGCATCAGGCGGCGACGATTTCGGGCTGATCGAACTGCCCGAGCGTCAGGCGCACCATGCGGCCGCAGCGCGCCGCCAGGTGCTCGTCGTGCGTCACCATCACGAAGGCCGTGCCGCGGTCGCGCGCCAGCTGCAGCATCAGCCGGAACACGGTGTCCGCCGTGCGCCGGTCGAGATTGCCCGTGGGCTCGTCGGCGAGCACGCAGGCCGGGTGCGACACCAGGGCGCGCGCGATCGCGACGCGCTGGCGCTCGCCCCCCGAAAGTTCGGAGGGTCGGTGCCGCATGCGGTCCTTCAGGCCCACCGCCTCCAGCATCTCCGCCGCCGCGCGATGCACCTGCTCCACCGATTGCCGGCGGATGCGCAGCGGCATGCCGACGTTGTCCAGGGCGCTGAACTCCGGCAGCAGGTGGTGGAACTGATAGACGAAACCGAGGTGCTGGTTGCGCAGGCGTCCCTGCGAGGTGGGATCGAGTGTGGACAGCTCCTGCCCCATCAGCTGCACCTTGCCCGAAGTGGGCGCGTCGAGCCCGCCCAGCAGGTGCAGCAGCGTGCTCTTGCCCGAGCCCGATGCGCCGACGATGGCGAGCGTCTCGCCGGCGTGCACGTGCAGGTCGATGCCGCGCAGCACCTCGACATCGAGGCCGCCCTCCGAAAATCGCTTGGTGAGGCCCTGCGCCGCCAGCACGACACCGGTGTACTTGTCACTCATAGCGCAGGGCCTCCGCGGGATTCACGCGGCTGGCCCGCCAGCTGGGATAAAGGGTGGCCACGAAGGCCAGCACCAGCGAGATGATCGCGATCGGCAGGATGTCCGAAGCCTGCGGGTCGCTGGGCATCCGGCTGATCAGGTAGATGTCCTTGGGCAGGAAGCTCGCGTTCAGCGCGCCTTCCAGCGCCGGCACGATCACGTCGATGTTGGCCGCGATGCCCAGTCCGAGCAGCAGGCCCGCGAGCGTGCCGATCACGCCGACGAGCGCGCCCTGCACCACGAAGATGCCCATGATGCTGCGCGGGCTGGCCCCCAGCGTGCGCAGGATCGCGATGTCCGCACGCTTGTCCGTCACGGTCATCACCAGCGTGCTCACCAGGTTGAAGGCGGCCACCGCGATGATCAGCGTGAGGATGATGAACATCATCCGTTTTTCCAGCTGCACGGCGGCGAACCAGGTGCGGTTCTGGCGCGTCCAGTCGCGGATGAGGAAATCGCCCGTGAGCTGCGTGGACAGTTGCGCGGCCACCTCGCGGGCCCGGTGCAGGTCGCGCAGCTTCAGGCGCACGCCGGTGGGGCCTTCCAGGCGGAACAGGCGCGCCGCATCCTCCACGTGCATCAGCACCAGGCCGCTGTCGTATTCGAAGTGGCCGCTGTCGAAGGTGCCGGTCACGGTCATCTGCTTCAGGCGCGGCACCACGCCCGCGGGCGTCACCTGGCCGCCCGGCGCGATGATCGTGACCGGGTCCCCCTCGCGCACGCCCAGGTTGCGAGCGAGTTCGGCGCCCAGCACCACGTTGAACAGGCCGGGCTGCAGTTTTTCCAGCACCCGCGGCGCGGCCGCGGCGAGGTCGGTCACCTGCGGCTCCAGCTTGGGGTCGATGCCGCGCACGATGGTGCCACGCATGTCCTCGCCGCGCGCCAGCAGCGACTGCGCCGCCACGAAGGGCGCGGCGCCGATCACGTCGGTGTTGCGCCGCACCTCCGCCATCGTGCGGTTCGCATCCTGAAGCGTGCCGCCGCCGGGGCCGTAGACCTCGATGTGCGAAACGACGCTGAGCATGCGGTCGCGCACTTCCTTCTGGAAGCCGTTCATGACCGACAGCACGATGATCAGCGCGGCCACGCCGAGGGAGATCCCCAGCATCGAGACGCCGGAGATGAAGGAGATGAAGCCGTTGCGGCGGGTCGCACGGCCGGCGCGGGTGTAGCGCCAACCCAGCACGAGCTCGTAAGGAAGGGCCATCGTGCCGGTTCAGTGAGCGGTTTCCATCGGCGGGGATTGTGGCATCCCCGACAATATGGCTGTGTCAGACGGTGTCCACTTGCTCATCCCCTTCGCCACCTGCTCCCCCGCCGCCTGCGGCGAGGCGCTGCGCGCCCTGCCGCTGCCCAACCTGCAGCGCCTCCTGGGCCGCCTGGGCCTGGAGCACACCGATGCCGGCAGCGCCGAGAGCCTGTCGCCGCCGCACGAGCGCGCGCTGGCCCGCGCCTGGGGGCTCCCCACGGCCGACGGCCTGGTGCCCCTGGCGGCGCTGCAGGCGTACCAGGCGGGCCAGGACACGGCCGGCCAGGGCTATGCCTGGATCAGCCCGGCGCACTGGCAGGTGGGCCGCGACCACGTCGCGATGGCGCATCCGCGCGACTTGCAGCTGGATGCCGAGGATTCGAAGGCGCTGCTGGACGCGATGCACCCCTATTTCGCCGAAGATGGGATCACACTCACCTGGGATGCGCCGCTGCGCTGGTTGGCGCGCGGCGACCTCTTCCGCACCCTGCCCACGGCCTCGCTGGACCGCGTGATGGGCCGCACGATCGACAAGAAATGGATGCCGCAAGGCGACGCGGGCAAGCCCCTGCGCCGCCTGCAACAGGAAATGCAGATGCTTCTCTACACCCAGCCGCTGAACGACGCGCGCCAGCGCGGCGGCCTGCTGCCGGTCAACTCCTTCTGGGCCAGCGCCACTGGCATGCTGCCGCAAGCGCCGCAGGCCACTTCGGAACTGCGGATGTCGCCTTACCTGCGCGACGCCGCCCTGCTGGGCGACTGGCGCGCGTGGGCCGCCGCCTGGCAGCAGGTGGACGAGCGCGACTGCGCCGGGCTGCTGCAGGAACTCGAGGGTGGGCGCGAGGTGCGGGTCACCTTGTGCGGGGAAGCCGGCGCCCGCACCTGGTCGTCGGCGGTGGCCGGCACCTGGCAGCGCGTGAAGAACTGGTTCGGCAACGCGCGCCCGGCGCAACTGGTGGAGGGCCTGTGAAGATCCTGACGCGTGACGTGCCGCCGCGCGCGGCCTGGGCGCTGGAACAGGCGGGCGTGCATCCGCTGCTGGCTCGCCTGTATGCGGCGCGCGGCGTGTCGGGCCGCGAGGAACTGGACAACGGCCTGGGCCGCCTGCTGCCGCCCACCACGCTGAAGGGCGCTGCCGACGCGGCACGGCTGCTGGCCGATGCGATCGCGGCCGATCGCAAGCTGTGCATCGTGGCGGACTACGACTGCGACGGCGCGACCGCATGCGCCGTCGGCGTGCGCGGCCTGCGCCTGCTGGGCGCGAAGCACGTGAGCTACCTGGTCCCCGACCGCGTGGTGGACGGCTACGGCCTCACGCGACCCATCGCGCAGCGGGTGAAGGCGCAGGGCGCGGACGTGCTGATCACGGTCGACAACGGCATCGCCAGCATCGACGGCGTGGCGGCCGCCCTGGAGCTCGGGTTGCAGGTGCTGGTGACCGACCACCACCTGCCGGGCCCCGTGCTGCCGCAGGGCGCGCTGATCGTGAACCCGAACCAGCCCGAATGCGGCTTCGAGAGCAAGTCCATCGCGGGCGTCGGCGTGATGTTCTACGTGCTGCTCGCCTTGCGCGCGGAGCTGCGCCAGCGCGGCGCCTTCGACGAGCGCACGCAGCCGAAGCTGGATGCGCTGCTGCCGCTGGTGGCGCTGGGCACCGTGGCCGACGTGGTGAAACTCGACGCCAACAACCGGCGCCTCGTGGCACAGGGGCTCAAGCGCATCCGCGCGGGCGCACTGTGCTGCGGGCTGGCCAGCCTGTTCACCACGGCAGCGCGCAAGGCGCAGGTGGCGACCACCTTCGACTTCGGTTTCGCGCTCGGCCCGCGCATCAATGCCGCGGGCCGGCTGGCGGACATGACGCTGGGCATCGAGCTGCTGCTCACCGACGATGCCGCGCGCGCCGACGAACTGGCCCGATCGCTGGACGGCATCAATCGCGACCGGCGCGAGATCGAGGGCGACATGCGCGAGCAGGCGCTGGCGATGGCCGAGGCGCTGTTCGAAGAGGGCGAGGAGCCGCCGCCGGCGATCTGCGTCTTCGATCCCGACTTCCACGAAGGCGTGGTCGGCATCGTGGCCTCGCGCATCAAGGACAAGTTGCACCGCCCGACGTTCGTTTTCGCGCAGAGCCAGGCGCCGGGCAAGGAGCACGAGCTCAAGGGCTCCGGCCGCTCCATCCCCGGCTTCCACCTGCGCGATGCGCTGGACCTGGTCGCCAAGCGTCACCCCGGTGTGCTGCTGCGCTTCGGCGGCCACGCCATGGCCGCAGGCTGCACGATCTGCGAGGAGCACCTGGACACCTTCGAGGAAGCACTGGCGCAAGTGGCGCAGGAGTGGCTGGACACGGCAACCTTGCTGCGCAGCCTGCACACCGACGGCCCGCTCGCGCCCGAGTACCGCCGCCCCGACCTGGTCGACACGCTGCACCAGGAGGTGTGGGGCCAGGGCTTCGCACCGCCGGTGTTCAGCGAGGAGGTGGAGATCGTGTCGCAGAAGCTGGTGGGCGAGAAGCACCTGGCGATCAAGCTGCGCCACCAGGGCCAGCCGGTGGACGGCATCTGGTTCGGCCACACGCAGCCGCTGCCGCCGAAGGTGAAGATCGCTTTCCGCCTGGATGCGGACGAGTGGCAGGGCGCGCGGCGCGTGCGCTTTTTGGTCGAGGGCGCTGAGATTTAGCCCTGTCGCTCCGCCGCTGCTGGCCGTGGCCGGCGACCGGTGGGGGGCCGGACTCCGGGCTGCTCGCGGCCCACCGCTGTTGGTCTGCAGTGTCGGTGCCGTCAACACGCCGGTGCCACGCATCCTTGGCGGGCAACCGCGAATGAGGCCCTGCGTCCGGCCCCCCACCGGTCACCGTCCTCGATCCATCATGGTCCCGCGCAACGACCGCGCGCTCGACGAGCCCGTCGACAAAGGGCGCGCGGGATAAGGTCGCTGTGCCGATCAACGATCACCCGCGCGACCGCCGCAGTGGCCCCAACGTGTTGACGGCACTGAGGTCGCGACCCGAGGTCGTGGGCCGCGAGCAGCCCGGAGAACGGCCTCCCGCGGACCACAGTCACGGCCACCCAAGGTGGAACGTATTAGAACCCCTGGTTCCCGCCTCCGCGGGAATGACGACAGGTCAGGCCGTTCCGAGCACCGGCGTTCCGGTGTGATGCGCGTCGTCGAAGTACGCGAACAGGCGCGTGGCGACCTTCACGAGTTCGGTGTCATCGATCGCGCGGGCGCAGGCCAGCTGCCACATCGCGTACTCGCGGTCGCCGAGCATCATGTCCGTGCTGACGCAGCGGCCGTGGCCCGCCATCAGCAGCGAGAAGCTGGCCAGCAAGCCGGTGGGACAGTAGCGAGGCTCGGGCGCGAGCTCGAATTCGTCCGACGCTTCGAGCGAAGACTCACCCGTTCCCGCGGCCGCCGTGGCCGCCGGGGGCGCGTGCAAGGTGTTCATGGCCGATCCTTCAGCGGAAGCTGAAACTGACCGGAACCGCCCCGGTCAAGGCGGGGTTGCCCGCCTGCGCCTGCACCTGCGCGGGCTGGCCGGAGCAGCTGGCGATGGTCGAACCCGGGATGTACTGCAGGCAATCCGCCAGCGCCATCTGCTGCACCACCGCTTCGTTCTGCCTCGCTTCGGCCTTGCGCACCTGGTGGCTGCAAAGGAGCCAGAAGGCGAACAGCTGCACACCGACGATCGCACCCAGGGCCACCCACCACATGCGGCTGCGCGGTTGCTGCGTGGCGGGATCGATGATGTGAGAGAGGAGCGGCATGGCGAACTTCCTTCAGTGCGTCGATCCTAGGCTTGGCCCCGTGCACGCGCCAGAGTGGCCGTCGCGAGATGCTGTAGGACGAACTCCATAAAGCAGAGCCAGACGCATTGCCACCATCATCTGCCGGCGCGCACCGCGCGCAAGCGCGCAAACGCACATCCACCCCTTCTGGTGGAGGAGGTCACGCCCGCGTGGCACACGCGTGTTGCTCGCTCGCCACCGCGTGCGAACACGACGCAACGCCGGTGCTCAGGTTTTCGTGAACTGCGGCACGGAATGCTGCGGTGCACGGACTCGCGCGCATCGCGAGTCGCACGGTGACAACACTGTGGAAACGTGATCCGTTTCGGTGCATCGCGGTCTGCGGGTGCTCGGCCATTCTTCTTGCCGAAGCGAGCGCCCACGTGGCGCCTCTGCGCGAAGACCCATTTCGCCTACACGCGCAGCAACGTCGCGAGATGCGACGTCACGCGAGCACCAGGCCTAGGCCTTGGGCAGCGTCACGCCCTGCTGCCCCTGGTACTTGCCGCCGCGGTCCTTGTAGCTCACGTCGCAATCTTCGTCGCTCTCGAAGAAGAGGACTTGGGCGCAGCCCTCGCCCGCGTAGATCTTTGCGGGCAGCGGCGTGGTGTTGGAGAACTCCAGCGTCACGTAGCCTTCCCACTCGGGCTCGAAAGGCGTGACGTTCACGATGATGCCGCAGCGCGCGTACGTGCTCTTTCCCAGGCAGATGGTGAGCACGTTGCGCGGGATGCGAAAGTACTCCAGCGTGCGCGCCAGCGCGAAGCTGTTGGGAGGAATGATGCAGACGTCGTCGTGGAAGTCGACGAAGCTCTTCTCGTCGAAGTTCTTCGGGTCCACCACCGTGCTGTGGATGTTGGTGAAGACCTTGAATTCCGGCGCGCAGCGGATGTCGTAGCCGTAGCTGGAGGTGCCGTAGCTGATGACGCGCCTGCCCTCCACCTGGCGCACCTGGTTCGGCTCGAAAGGCTCGATCAGGCCATGCTGTTCCGCCATGCGGCGGATCCACTTGTCGCTCTTGATGGTCATCGGGGTGCTCCTCCCCGCATTTTAGGTGGCCGCCCGTGCCGGCCCTGCCGGCGCTCAGTTCGCCTTCACGCCCGCCTTGAGCAGCAGCCCGCCCAGCGTCTCGATCTCGCGTTGCAGGTGCGCACGCAGCCAGGCGGGCGTAGCCTGCTCCTCGTTCACGGCCGAAATGCCCATCGCATCGAGCCGCGCACGCACCTCGGGATCGGTCACCGACTTCTGCAGCGCCGCGGTCAGCCGCTCAAGCGCCGGCCGGGGCGTACCCTTCGGTGCGTAGAGGCCGAACGAGATGTTGATGTCGAAGTCCTGCACGCCCGCCTCGGACACCGCCGGCACGTTCGGCAAGGACGGCAACCGCGCCTTGCCCGGAACCGCGAACGCCTTGATCTTGCCGCCCTTGACCGAAGGCACCGTGCCCGAGGTCTGGTCACACAGCACGTCCACCTGGCCGCCCATCACGTCGTTCAATGCGGGCCCCGTGCCCTTGTACGGAATCTCGTTGAGCTTCACGCCCAGCGCGTTCATCATCATCAGCCCGCACAGGTGCGAAGCGGATCCGACCCCCGCGTGCGCGAGGCTCACCTTCTGCTGGTTGGCGCGCAGGTAGGCGATGAACTCGCCGACGTCGCGGGCCGGGAAGTCGTTGCGCGTGACGATCACCATCGGGCCGTTGGTGGCCGAGCCGATCGGCTCGAAGTCCGCCACGGGATCGTAGGGCAGGCCCTTGTACATCGCCGTGTTGGTGGCATGGCTCACGTGGATCATCAGCAGCGTGTAGCCGTCCGGTGCGGAGCGCGCGACCTTCGCGGTGCCGATCGAACCGGAGGCGCCGGCCGTGTTGTCCACCACGATCTGCTGGCCCAGCACCTTCTGCATGGCGCCGGCGAAAACGCGCGTGATGGTGTCGCCCGGTCCGCCCGGCGCATACGGCATCACCAGGGTGATCGGCTTGGCGGGCCACGCCTGCGCCGATGCGGCGCAGCCGACGATGGCGAGACCGAGGCCCAGCAGGACGCGGCGCAGCAGGTGTGGCATGGCTTTCCCCTTTCAGGGCAGTCTATGCAGCGCCTGCGGCAGCCTTGCTGGTGATTACCCCATCCACCACCAAGTGCTGCACGACGCGGTCGTCGCCGAGCACGATCAGGGAGAAGAGCAGCTCATCGAGGTCACGCGCGTGCTTCACCTTGCGCGCCAGCAGCGGCGTGGCGGCGGGGTCGAGCACCAGGAAGTCCGCCTCGCAGCCGGCGCGCAGGTTGCCGACCACGCCGTCGAGCCCAAGCGCCTGCGCCGCGCCGGCCGTGTGCTGCCACCACAGGTGCTGCGGCGAGAGGCTCACGCCGGGCTTGGTCTGCCCCTCGCGCCCCACGTAGTACGCGGCCAGCATCGTGTGGAAGGGCGAGAAGCTCGTCCCACCGCCCACGTCGCTCGCCAGGCCGAATCGGAAGCCGACGCGCATCGCGCCTTCGTAGTCGAAGAAGCCGCTGCCCAGGAACAGGTTGCTGGTGGGGCTCACCGCCGCGGCCGCGCCGGTGGCGCGCATCAGCGCGCGGTCGTCGTCGTCGAAGTGGATGCAATGCGCGTAGATCGCGCGCTCGCGCATCAACCCGAAATCGTCATAGATCGACAGGTAGCTGCGCGACTGGGGGAACAGCTCGCGCGCCCAGCGGATCTCGTCCTTGTTCTCGGCGACGTGCGACTGGATCCACACGTCGCCGTACTTCGCGGCGAGCTCACCGGCTCCGCGCAGCTGGGCCTCGCTGCAGCTGGGCGCAAAGCGCGGCGTGATGGCGTAGCCGAGGCGCTGCTTGCCGTGCCAGCGGCCGATCAGTGCCTCGGTGTCCGCGAGCGACTGCTCCGTGTCGTCGCGCACGCCATCGGGCGAATGGCGGTCCTGCAGCACCTTGCCCGCGATCATGCGCAGCCCGCGTTGCGCGCTCGCCTCCATCAGGGCATCGACCGAATGCGGGTGCGAGGTGCAGAAGGTCAGTGCGGTGGTGACACCGTGCCGCTGCAGCTCGTCCAGGAAGACCTGCGCCACGCCGACGGCGTAGTCGTGTTCCGCGAAGCGCGACTCGTGCGGGAAGGTGTAGTTCTCCAGCCAGGGCAGCAGCCCCTCGGCCGGCGAGCCGATCACGTCGGTCTGCGGGAAGTGGACGTGCAGGTCGATGAAGCCGGGGGCGAGGATCCTGCCGGGCAGGTGGGTGATGGAGACGCCGGAATAGTTGGCCGCGAGCGCGTCGTACGCACCCGCCGCGCGGATCACCTTGCGACCGGATGCATCGGGGCCGATGACGAGGAGGCCGTCTTGCTCGTAGTGTGCCGAACCGTCGTCGGCGAACGAAAGGAGTGCGGCGCGGAAGGCTTGCATGCCTCCATTTTCCTCGTCATTCCCGCGCAGGCGGGAATGACGATCACTTCACCTTCCCTTGCACCCCGGCCACCAGGTAGTTCATGCCCAGGATCTGTGCGTCGCCCAGTGCCTGGCCCTTCCCGGCGACCACCCTGCCCTCGTTGTCGCTGATCGGCCCCACGAAGGGCCGCAGCTTGCCGGATGCGATGTCCTTCTGCCGGGCGAGCACTTCCTCCTGCACGGCTTTCGGCACCTTCGCACCGAAGTAGCCGACGCGGATCATCCCTTCCCTCACGCCGCCCCACACGTTGCCCGGCTTCCACGCGCCTTGCAGCACCGCCTGCGTGCGCTGCCGGTAGTAGTCGCCCCACTGGTGCGTGACGGCGACGATCTGCGCATCGGGCGCGACCTTGCGCATGTCGGAGTGATAAGCCACCGCCAGCTTGCCGCGCTCCTGCGCCGCCGCCATCACGGCGGTCGACGCCGTATGGAAGGAGACGACGTCGGCGCCCTGGTCGATGAGCGCCATCGTCGCTTCGCGCTCCTTGCCCGGGTCGAACCAGGTGTTGATCCACAGCACCTTCACCTGCGCCTTCGGATTCACCGAGCGCATGCCGAGCGTGAACGCGTTGATGCCCTGCAGCACCTCGGGAATGGGAAAACCGGCGACGTAGCCCGCCAGATGGCTCTTCGTCATGCGTCCCGCGGCGATGCCGGCGAGATAGCGGCCCTCGTAATAGCGGGCGTTCACCGCCGCCACGTTGGCCGCCGTCTTGTAGCCGGTGACGGATTCGAACTTCACCTCGGGGAAGTCCTTCGCCACCTTCAGGGTCGGCTCCATGTAGCCGAAGCTGGGCGTGAAGATCAATTTGTGTCCCGTCGCTGCGAGGTCGCGGATCACGCGCTCCGCATCGGGTCCTTCGGCAACGTTCTCCACGTGCGTGGTCTTCACCCGCGCACCGAACGCGGACTGCACGGCCTGGCGCGCGTCCTCGTGTTGCCGCACCCAGCCGGCGTCGGTGATGGGCGCGACATAGACGAAGCCGACCTTCAGCGGTTCGTTCTTCTGCGCGTGGGTGGGAAAGGCAAGACAGCAGGCAGCCGCGAGCGCGGCGGCGAGGTTTTTGTACATGGTGTTCCTCGACATGGCCCCGGAAAAACAAAGAGGCCGCCGGGGCGCGACCTCATGGCGGCATTCTAAGCGCGACCGTAAAAAGCCTACAGCCGGGCTCGCCCGCGAAAAGTCGCGCTGCAAGCTTCTACTTACCCCACGGAACGCGACAGGTTGCGTATAAAGAAAGCCGAAGCAGTCGCCACTCTGCTTCCAGAAAATTCATCACGACCGGGAACAACGATATGCGCAAGTACAACGGCAGCAGCACGGTCCTCGTCATGGGAGGCGCCGGTTTCCTGGGCAGCCACCTCTGCGATCGCCTCATCGCCCAGGGCCACCACGTCATCTGTGCCGACAACTTCTTCACCGGCACCCACGACAACATCGAGCACCTGCTGGACAACCCGCGCTTCGAACTGGTCCGCCACGACGTCACCGTCCCGCTGTTCGTGGAAGTCGACGAGATCTACAACCTGGCCTGCCCCGCATCCCCCGTGCATTACCAGCACGACCCCGTGCAGACCACCAAGACCAGCGTGCTGGGCGCGCTCAACATGCTCGGCCTTGCCAAGCGCACGCGCGCGCGCATCTTCCAGGCGTCCACCAGCGAGGTCTACGGCGACCCGAGCTGCCATCCGCAGCCGGAAACCTATTGGGGCAACGTCAACCCGATCGGCCCGCGCAGTTGCTACGACGAAGGCAAGCGCTGCGCCGAGACGCTGTTCTTCGACTACCACCGGCAGTACGGCGTGGACATCCGCGTCGGCCGCATCTTCAACACCTACGGCCCGCGCATGCACCCGAACGACGGCCGCGTGGTGTCCAACTTCATCGTGCAGGCGCTGCGCGGCGACCCGATCACGGTCTACGGCAAGGGCCAGCAGACGCGCAGCTTCTGCTACGTGGATGACCTGGTCGAAGGTTTCCTGCGCTTCATGGCCCAGGAAGGCCCCTGCCCCGGCCCCATCAACCTGGGGAACCCGGGCGAGTTCACCATCCTGCAGCTCGCCGAGCAGGTGGTCGCGCTCACCGGCTCCAAGTCCAAGATCGTGTTCTCGAAACTGCCGGTGGACGACCCCATGCAGCGCCGCCCCGACATCACGGTCGCGCGTGACAAGCTGGGCTGGGAGCCGACGATCGCGCTGAAGGACGGCCTGGTGAAGACCATCGCCTACTTCGACAAGCTGCTCACGGATGGTGCGGTCACGCAGCCGGCTGCCGCGGTGCGTCCGGCAGCGCGCCGCAACGTCAACGGCCGCGCAGGCACGGGCCGGCGCCCGGTGCTCGCCGCTTGACCGAGCCGCTGCCCGACGTCTCAGGCGACTGGCTCGCCGCGATGCGGCGCGGCGACTTCGAGGCCGCCTGGCGCGCCACCGACCGCATCGAACTGCGCCGGCGCACCCTGCAGCAACTCCCTGGCTTCCAGCACCGGCCCGAATACCTGCGCTGGGACGGCACGCCGCTGGCCGGACGGACGGTGCTCGTGCGTTGCGAGCATGGCCTCGGCGACACCTTGCAGTTCATGCGCTTCGTCCCTCACCTGCAGGCGCGGCAGGTGCACTTCCTGGTGCAGCCGCACCTGGTGAAGCTGCTGCGCGACGCGCCCGGGCTGGGCGCGGTGCGCAACTACTGGACCGACGAGCCGCCGCCCGCGCATGACGTGGACATCGAGGTGATGGAGCTGGCCTATGCCTTGCGCACGACCGTCTCCTCGCTGCCGCCGCCCTACGCGCACCTGCACGGGCAGGTGCCGCGCTCGCCCGCCTTCGATGCCGATGACGATGGCCGCTTGCGCGTCGCCCTGTTGTGGGCCGCCAGCGACTGGGACGGCACGCGCTCGGTGCCGCTGCCGGCACTTGCGCCCCTCTTCGCGCTGGAAGAGGTCCGGTTCTTCTCGCTGCAGCAGGGCGAGCCGGCCAACGATCCCCTGTTGCATCGGCTGGACATCGAACGCCTGTCGCCGCACACCTGCGCGATCGAGGACGCGGCCGCAGCCATGCGCCAGATGGACCTGGTGATCAGCATCGACGGCATGCCCGCGCACCTGGCCGCGACGCTCGGGCGGCCGACGTGGATCCTGCTGAAGCACGAGGCGGACTGGCGCTGGATGAGCGGGCGGGACGACTCTCCGTGGTATCCCACGGTGCGGCTGTTCCGGCAGCCGCGCGCCGGCGACTGGAGCGGGGTGGCGCAGATGGTCGCGGCGCAGCTGCGCCGTGTGGCGCAAGCGCACCGCCTGCGCGTCAGCGAAGCGGACCCTGTGCGTTGAGCAGCCGCAGCTGCTGCCAACCTTCGCCCATCGCCAGCACGGTCACCGAAGCGGGCGCGATCTCGAAGCGCTCCAGGTGATCGAGTGACATGTCCAGCACGGTCGCGACCACCGCCTTGATCACGTCCCCGTGGGAGACGACCATGACCTGCTGGTCCGGATGTTCGCGCAGCAAGCGCTTCAGGCCGGCCAGGGCGCGCTGCGCAACGCCCGCGAAGGGCTCGCCGCCGGGGGGCGTCGCGCTGCCGCGCCGCTCGCACCAGTGCGCCCAGGCTTCGCGCTCGGCCTCCAGTTCCCCGAAGGTGCGGCCCGTCCAGCGGCCGAAGTCGATCTCGTCGAAGGCGGCATCGATGTGCACCGTCAACCGCCGCTGCCCGGCAAGGGGCGCCGCGGTCTCCTGCGTGCGCTGCTGCGGGCTGCAGTAGATCGCCTGCAGCGGAGCGTCGGCCAGGCGCTGCACGAGCGCCTGGGCCTGCTCCTTTCCCGGGCCATTCAGCCCGACGCCGGGCAGGCGGCCGGCGAGGCCGCGCCCCAGCCAGTCGTGCGCCGCATGGCGCACCAGCAGGAAGGTGGTCACGCCGGCACGGCGATCCGACTTTCCTGCGCGATGGGCGAGGCGCTGCTGCCAACGTAGCGCCGCACCATGCGCGCGCAGAACTCGGCGAACTCTTCCGGCACCAGCGGCGCACTCGTGTGGTGCGGCTGGATCCCGCGGTGCTCGGGCGTGAAGCAGAAGGTGACGGTGACGTCGAAGTCCTCCAGCGCCTTCATCTGGCGGTCGAACCAGGCGTCGGCATCGGGACGGAAGCTGTCGGCCCAGCTCAGGCCGGTGCGCAGCTTCTTCACGCCGAGCTTCTTGAGCCACTTCACCGCATCGTCCAGCCGGTGGTCCTCGTAATGGAACCACTGGCAGATGCCCAGGGCCGGCGTATAGCCGGCGAAGTGCTTCGCGGCCAGCTTCGGGGTGCCATCCTCGCGCAGGATGCCCATGTAGAAGTGGCGGTAGTAGCTGGAGCCCTCGGCTTCGCGGTGGCGCGTGGTGGCGGGCCAGGCCTTGGGCAGGTCGTACAGCGAGTACCAGTGGATGCGCGGCACGCGGCCGATCAGCAGTTCGGCCGTGCGCTTCAGGCCGAACTCCTGCACCTCTTCCGCACCGAAGGTCGAAACGCCGACCTCCGTCACCCATACCGGCAGCTTCGTCACCGCTTCGATCTCGGCGATGCGCTCGGGCCAGATGTGGATCTGCCAGTTGTTCCAGTCCAGCGGGAAGCCGTGTACGGCCACCGCGTCCACCGTGTCCAGCACGCCCTGCTGCTGCAGGTTCTGGATGAAGGCGGCGTCGATGGGCGAGATCCCGCCCAGCACCTTGGTCAGACCCGGTGCTTCAGCCTGCACGGCCGCGGAGGCCAGCTTGACCATGTGCCCGAACTTCAGCCAGCCCGGATCGATCTCGGGGTCCCAGTGCGATTTGTTGTTCGGTTCGTTCCAGAACTTGACGGCTTCGATCATTTTTGCGCGAGGGTTGGTTGCACGGTCTTCGCCTGCAGGCTCATTTCGAGCGCCTCGTCGGCGCTGGCGGCGTGGAGCTTGGGCGTGAATGCCACTTCCTCGTCGCCGCGGATGAAGGCCTCGACCAGCTCGCGCGCCTCGTCGTCCGTGAACTGCAGCGGCGGCGACTTCATGTAATAGGCCGAAGGCCCGTTGAGCGCGCCGCCGATGCCGCGGTCCAGCGCGATCTTGGCGCAGCGGATGGCGTCGATCACCACGCCGGCGGAGTTGGGCGAATCCCATACTTCCAGCTTCAGTTCGCAACTGAGGGGCACATTGCCGAAAGCGGTGCCTTCCATGCGGATGAACGCAAACTTGCGATCGGCGAGCCACGGCACGTAGTCGCTGGGGCCCACGTGCACGTCACGCTCCTTCATCGGATGGCCCAGCTGGCTGGTGACGGCCTGCGTCTTGGAGATCTTCTTGGAAGCCAGGCGCTCGCGCTCGAGCATGTTGAGGAAATCCGTGTTGCCGCCCACGTTCAACTGGTAGGTACGGTCCACCTGCACGCCGCGCTTGCGGAACAGGTCGGTCAGCATCCGGTGCACGATGGTGGCGCCCACCTGCGACTTGATGTCGTCGCCGATGATGGGCAGGCGCCGCTGGGCGAAACGCTTGTTCCAGTAGGGTTGCGAAGCGATGAAGACCGGGATGCAGTTGACGAAGGCGCAGCCGGCTTCCAGCACCTGCTCGACATACCACTTGGTGGCCATCTCCGATCCAACGGGCAGATAAGAGACCACAACATCGGTCTTCGTGGCCTTGAGGATGCCGACGATGTCGTCGGTGCTGCGCTCCGACTTCGGCACCACGTCCTTGAGATAGGCACCGAGTCCGTCGTGCGTCATGCCGCGCGAGACTTCCACGTTCAGCTTCGGCACCTCGGCAAAGCGCAAGGTGTTGTTCGGCTCGGCGAAGATCGCTTCACCGAGGTCGAGGCCGACCTTGTGGGCGCTGACGTCGAAGGCCGCCGTGAATTCGATATCGCGCGGGTGATAGCCGCCCAATTCGACGTGCATCAATCCGGGAATGAAATCGTCGGGCGCCGCATCCCGGTAGAACTCCACGCCCTGCACGAGGGACGATGCGCAGTTACCCACGCCAATGATGGCCACACGGATCTTGCTCATGTTGTCGTTCTCCCTTTCGTTAGGTGCTTATCGATGGTCGCGTTGACACTGGCTCATCGAGAGGCGGATGGGCATCGTACAGATTGGCTACTCAGCCGTGGGGCGTTTTCAAAAATTCGTCCAAAACGGCCCCACTGGTTGAGCCATCGAAATAACATGAAGGTCCAACAACAAAATGGACGCCGTTTCATGCAAAAGGTATTGATCACGGGAGGCGCCGGTTTCATCGGTTCGCATCTGGCCGACGAGTTGCTGGCGCATGGCTATCACGTCCGGGTATTGGATTCACTGGACCCCCAGGTGCATGGTGACAGTCGTCGACGGCCCGAGTACCTCGCCAAGGAAGTCGAGCTGATCGTCGGCGACGTCTGCGACCGCGACAAGGTCGACGAGGCGCTGAAGGGCGTGGATGCCGTTTACCACTTCGCGGCCGCCGTCGGGGTGGGGCAGAGCATGTACGAGATCGCGCACTACACGCGCACCAACAACCTCGGTACCGCGGTCGTCCTCGAAGCGCTGATCAAGAACCCGGTCGAGCGGCTGGTGGTCGCCTCGAGCATGAGCCTTTATGGCGAAGGCCTCTACAAGAGCAGTTCCGGCGGCGCACGCCTGGTCGGCGAACGCACGCTGGAGCAGCTGAAGGCCGCGCAGTGGGAATTCCACGCCGAGGACGGCAGCGTGCTGCAACCGATGCCCACGCCCGAGACGAAGCAGCCGGCGCTGGCGTCGGTGTACGCGCTGTCCAAGTACGACCAGGAGCGCCTGTGCCTGATGACGGGGCGTGCGTACAACATCCCCACCGTGGCGCTGCGCTTCTTCAACGCCTACGGTCCGCGGCAGGCACTGTCCAATCCTTATACCGGCGTGCTGGCGATCTTCGCGTCGCGCCTGCTGAACAACAACTCACCCGCGATCTTCGAGGACGGGCTGCAGCAGCGCGACTTCGTCAGCGTGTACGACATCGCTCGTGCATGCCGGCTCGCGCTGCAGACACCCGACGCCGCGGGCGAAACCTTCAACATCGGCAGCGGCCAGCCCCGCACGGTGCGCGAGATCGCGGCCAAGCTGGCCAAGGTCGTGGGCAAGGAGAACATCCAGCCCGAGATCCTGGGCAAGTACCGCGTGGGCGACATCCGCCACTGCTATTCGGACATCAGCAAGGCACAGCGCGTGCTGGGCTACGCGCCCGAGGTGCAGCTGGAAGACGGGCTGGTCGAACTGTCGTCCTGGCTCGCCAGCCAGGCGGCGGTCGACCGCGTGGCGCAAGCCAGCGCCGAACTCAGCGCACGCGGCCTGACGGTATGAGCCATACGACCCTCATCACCGGCGGCGCCGGCTTCATCGGGTCCAACGTCGCCAACCGCCTGCTGTCGCTGGGGCGCAAGGTGCGCGTGCTGGACAACCTGTCGCGTCCGGGCGTCGAGCAGAACCTGCAGTGGCTGCGCCAACAGCACGGCGGCCTGCTCGAGTTCGTGCGCGCCGACATCCGCGACGCCGCAGCCGTGCAGCAGGCCATGGCCGGCGTGCAGCAGGTCTTCCACTTCGCCGCGCAGGTGGCGGTGACCACCAGCCTGGAGAACCCCCAGGAAGACTTCGCGATCAACGCGCTGGGCACGCTGAACGTGCTGGAGGCCGCGCGTGCGCGGCCGGTGCCGCCCGCGATCATCATGACTTCCACCAACAAGGTCTACGGCGGCCTGGAGGACCTGGAACTGTCGGTGCAGGGCCAGCGCTACCTGCCGGTCGACCCCGGGGTCACCGCGCACGGCATCGGCGAGTCGCGGCCGCTGGACTTCCACAGCCCGTATGGCTGCTCCAAGGGCACGGCCGACCAGTACGTGGTGGACTACGCGCGCAGCTACGGCATGACCACGCTCGTGTTCCGCATGAGTTGCATCTACGGCCCGCGCCAGTTCGGCACCGAGGACCAGGGCTGGGTGGCGCACTTCATCCTGCGGGCATTGCGCGGCGAGCGCATCACGCTCTACGGCGACGGCATGCAGGTGCGTGACGTGCTCTTCGTCGACGACCTGGTCGATGCCTTCCTGCTCGCCGAGCAGAATGCCGCGCGCCTGAAAGGGCGTGCCTTCAACATGGGCGGCGGCCCGCGCAATGCCATCAGCCTGAAGGACCTGCTCGATCGCATCGAGCAGCTGCAGGGCAAGCGTCCCGCGGTCGACTACGACGCGTGGCGCACCGGCGACCAGCGCTACTACGTGTCCGACACGCAGGCGTTCGAGCGCGAGACCGGCTGGAAGGCCAAGGTTGCCGCCGACGACGGCATCGGCCGCCTGTTCGACTGGCTGCAGGTCCGGCAGGAAAAACGCAGCAGTGCCAAGGCGAGCGAAGGCGCCGTCGTCGCGGCGGGGGCGCACTGATGGGGATGATGCAAGCAGGTGTCCTCACCGGGCCGGGGCAGGTTGCATTCCAGAGCATCGAGCCGCCGGAACCGGGGCCCGGGCAGATCCTCGTGCGCCTGGAAGGCTCGGGCGTGTGCGCATCGAGCCTGCCCCTGTGGGAAGGGCGCGAGTGGTTCACGTACCCGCAGCCGCCGGGCGCGCCCGGGCACGAGGGCTGGGGGCGCGTGGCCGCGCTCGGCGCTGGTGTGACGGGCCTGAAGGAAGGCGACCGCATCGCGGCACTGACCTATCGCGCCCATGCCGAATACGACATCGCGGAAGCCAAGGCAGTCGTGAAGCTGCCGGACGCGCTCTCGGACGCGGCGGTGCTCGGCGAGCCGCTCGGCTGTGCAACCAACATCTTCCAGCGCAGCGAGATCAGGGAGGGCCAGACGGTCGCCATCGTCGGCATCGGCTTCCTGGGCGCGCTGCTCACGCAACTCGCCAAGCATGCCGGCGCGCGCGTGATCGCGCTGTCGCGTCGTCCGTTCTCGCTCGAGTACGCGAAGCAGGCTGGTGCGGACCACACGATGCTGCTGGACGACCACTGGAGGATCCTGGAGAAGGTGAAGGCGCTCACCGACGGCAAGTGGTGCGAGCGCGTCATCGAATGCACCGGCCTGCAGTGGCCGCTGGACCTCGCGGGCGAGATGACGGGCGAACGCGGCCGCCTCGTGATCGCCGGCTACCACCAGGACGGCCTGCGGCAGGTGAACCTGCAGCTGTGGAACTGGCGCGGCATCGACGTCATCAACGCCCACGAACGCGACCCGCAGGCCTACGTGGACGGCATGAAGCGCGCGGTGCAGTGGATGACGGAAGGGATCATGGACCCGCAGCCCCTGTACACGCACAGGCTGCCGCTGGACCGGCTGGGCGAGGCGCTGGAACTCACGCGCACGCGGCCCGACGGCTTCATGAAGGCGCTGGTGACGACCAACTGAAAGAGCGATGACGGACAAGAACAACGATCTCCCGCGTCTGGGCTTCCTGGGTCTCGGCTGGATCGGGCAGCACCGCATGCAGGCGCTGCTCGACGACCAGGCCTGCCGGGTCGTCGCCATCGCGGATCCCTCCCCCGAAATGCGTGAACGCGCCGGCGCCCTGGTGCCGGACGCAGCGCGCGTCGAAACGCTGGAGGAACTGCTCGCGCACGACCTCGACGGCCTCGTGATCGCCACGCCCAGCGCCCTGCACGCACAGCAATCGCTCGCGGCACTCGACCGCGGCCTGGCGGTCTTCTGCCAGAAGCCACTGGCGCGCACGGCCGCGGAAAACCAGGCCGTCGTGGACGCCGCCCGCAAGGCGGACCGCCTGCTCGGCTGCGACCTGTCGTACCGCCACACCGATGCCATGCGCCGCGTGCGCAACGCGGTGGTCGAAGGCGAGATCGGCAAGGTCCACGCTGTCGACCTCGTGTTCCACAATGCCTATGGCCCCGACAAGTCCTGGGCGCGCGATCCGGCGCTGGCCGGCGGCGGCTGCGCGATCGACCTGGGCATCCACCTCGTCGACCTCGCCCTCTGGACCCTCGGCTTTCCCGAAGTGCAGCGCGTGAGCAGCCACCTGTATGCGCAGGGCCAGCTGCTCGCACCGAACAGCAACGCGGTCGAGGACTACGCGGTCGCCGAGCTCGAGCTCGCGGGCGGCACCGTCGTGCGCATGGTCTGCTCCTGGAACTGCTCCACCGGCCGTGACGCCATCATCGAGGCGCACTTCCACGGCAGCAAGGGCGGTGCCGCGATGACCAACGTCAACGGCTCCT
>DATAGN010000480.1:0-5579 GCA_036263715.1 Ramlibacter sp. | reverse complement strand
CGCTCGCGAGGGCCGCGAGCAGCTGTTCCTGGGTGGCCATGATGCTTTGTCTCTCTCGTACTTCCCCGGCAGTGTACCGGGGCCGAATAAAATGCCCGGTTCCCCCCGGAAAGCCCCCATGTCCCAGCGCAAGCTCTTCGTCACCACCGCCCTGCCCTACGCCAACGGCAAGTTCCACATCGGCCACATCATGGAATACATCCAGGCCGACATCTGGGTGCGGCACCAGCGGATGCAGGGGAACATGGTGCACTTCGTCGGCGCCGACGACGCGCATGGCGCGCCGATCATGATCGCCGCCGAGAAGGCGGGCAAGACGCCGCAGCAGTTCGTGGCGGAGATCGCCGCGGGCCGCCAGCAGTACCTGGACGGCTTCCACATCCGCTTCGACAACTGGCATTCCACCGACAGCCCGGAGAACACGCAGCTCGCGCAGCAGATCTACCGCGACCTCAAGGGCAACGGCCTCATCGCCAGCAAGACCATCGAGCAGTTCTTCGACCCCGAGAAGAACATGTTCCTGCCGGACCGCTTCATCAAGGGCGAGTGCCCCAATTGCCACGCGAAGGACCAGTACGGCGACAACTGCGAGGTGTGCAGCAAGGTCTACGCGCCCACCGACCTGATCAACCCGTATTCGGCCCTCTCCGGCGCCACGCCGGTGCTGAAGAAGTCGGAGCACTTCTTCTTCAAACTGTCCGATCCGCGCTGCATCGACTTCCTGAAGCAGTGGACGTCCAGCGGCACCGTGCAGCCCGAGGTGCTGAACAAGATCACCGAATGGCTGGTGCCGGGCGAAGGCACCTCCACCGGCCTGGGCGACTGGGACATCAGCCGCGACGCGCCCTACTTCGGCATCGAGATCCCTGACGCGCCGGGCAAGTACTTCTACGTGTGGCTCGACGCGCCGGTGGGCTACCTCGCCTCGCTCAAGAACTACTTCGACAAGGGCGCTGCACGCGCCGCCGGTGAAGCGCGCTCGTACGAGGAGTTCATCGCCGACCCGCACACCGAGCAGTACCACTTCATCGGCAAGGACATCATCACCTTCCACACCCTGTTCTGGCCGGCGATGCTGCACTTCAGCGGCCGCAAGACGCCGACGGCGGTGTTCGTGCACGGGCACCTCACGGTCGCGGGCGAGAAGATGTCCAAGAGCCGCGGCACCGGTCTGGATCCGCTGAAGTACCTCTCGATCGGGATGAACCCCGAGTGGCTGCGCTACTACATCGCCGCCAAGCTCAATGGCCGCAACGAGGACATCGACTTCAACCCCGACGACTTCGTCGCGCGGGTGAACTCGGACCTGGTGGGCAAGTACGTGAACATCGCCAGCCGCGCGGTCAAGTTCATTCCGGGCGGCAAGCTGGTGGCGAGCGACCTGGCGGCGCTGAACCCGGGCAGGCTGGTCGACGAGGTGAAGGCGCTCTACGAAGCGCGCGAATACGGCAAGGCGCTGCGCGAGGTGATGGCGTTCGCCGACGCGGTGAACCTGCGCTTCGACGGCGCCGCGCCCTGGAAGCTGGTGAAGGAAGGCAAGGGCCAGGAGGCCGCGAGGGTCTGCTCGGAATGCCTGGAAGCCTTCAAGGTGCTCACGGCCTGCCTGAAACCCGTGCTGCCGGAGCTCGCCGCGCAGGCGGAGGCCTTCCTGCAGTGCAAGCCGCTGGAGTGGGGCAACGCGGCAACGCCCATGGGTGAAGGGCACGAGGTGGGGACGTACAAGCACCTGATGCAGCGGGTGGAGGCGAAGCTGGTGGATGCTTTGTTTGAAGCGCCGCCGGAAACAGCCCCCTCACCCCAACCCTCTCCCGCAGGCGGGAGAGGGAGTGAACTGCCGGGGGGAGAAGAGATCGCTCCGAGCATCACGATCGACGACTTCACCAAGATCGACCTGCGCATCGCGAAGATCGTCGAGTGCAAGGCCGTCGAGGGCTCGACCAAGCTGCTGCAGCTCACGCTGGACGTCGGCGAAGGTCGCCACCGCAACGTGTTCTCCGGCATCGCCTCGGCGTACAAGCCCGAGGACCTCATCGGCAAGCTGACCGTGATGGTCGCGAACCTGGCGCCGCGCAAGATGAAGTTCGGCGTGAGCGAGGGGATGGTGCTGGCCGCCAGCCACGCCGACGAGAAGCAGAAGAACGGCATCTACGTGCTGAATCCCTGGCCCGGGGCAGAGCCCGGCATGCGCGTCCGCTGAGGCGCATGCTCACTCGATGACCACGTCTGCCCGCAACAGCAGCGTGGGCGCGACGACCAGGCCCAGTGCTTTCGCGGTCCTGGCATTCACCGTCAGCGTGAGCTTGGCAGGGCGCTCGACCGGTATGTCGCCGGCGTTCGCGCCCCTGAGGATCTTGGCCACTGCGCGGGCGGCCTGTCGGGCGACATCGACGTCGCTGGCGCCGTAGGTCAGCAACGCCTCGCGGGTGCTGTGCGAGCGCGTGTAGAAGATGCTGGGTAGCTTCTTCGCGCTGGCAGCGGCGATCATGCCCTCGTAGTGCGCCGACGTAAAACCGCCGGGGATTCCCAGCAAGGCGTCCGCCTCGTGCAACGCCTCCAGGCCGCGCGCCAGTTCCTCGGCATTCCGCACTTCGCGCGCAACCACGGCGATTCCCATGGCCGATGCGGCCGATCGCGCGGACGCAAGGCCTTGTCGCGGCGACGCGTCACGCGGATCGTAGAGGGCAAGGACCCGAGCGAGCTGCGGCGCCAGTTCGCGCAGCAACTCGATGCGCTTGCCGGAAAGCTCGGGGTATTCGAAGGTCATGCCCGTCATGTTTCCCCCGGGCCTGCCGAGGCTCGCCACCAAGCCGGCGGCCACCGGGTCGCCGGGCGTGACGAACACGATCGGCAGGTGCGGCGCCACTTCGCGGGCCAGGCGCACGTAGGCGGAGCCGATTACGAAAAGCACCGTCACGCGCTGCCCCAGGAGCCCCTGGATGGCTGCGCGTGCGCCCGGCTCGTCGCCACGGCGCACCCGGCTTTTGAGGACGTGGACGGCGCTGGCCGGGTAACCCTGCTCCTGCAGTCCTCGGTCGAGCCCGGCTGCCATGTCCGAGAAGCGGGGCTCCTCATCGGGTCCCAGCAGTCCGATGCGCGCCGTGGCAGGTTGCGATTGCACCAGCGGGGGCACGACCGCGAAGGCGAACGCAAGGAGCAGGAGGATGCATACGCGGGGCAATGGCATTTCGCTGGCCTCCGGCTCCCGTGCGCCGGCCGGACAGCCTGCGCGAGCGGGACCGCAATTTTCGCGGCCCGCGCGTGACGGCGACGCATGCTGCGACGAAAGGCGGGATGTAAAGCCGGGCGCCGGCAGCGGTCGCTGCGCTAAGCTTCCGCCCATGCAGTACCTCATCCGCCTCACCGCCGCAGGCCTGGTCGCGCTCTCGCTGACCGGCTGCACCGTCATCACCGTGGCCGGCGCCGCCGTCGGCGTCGCCGCCACCGCCGGATCGCTGGCCGTCGACGCGGCCGTGGGCACCGTCAAGGTCGTGGGCGGCCTTGCGGGCGCGGCGGTCGGGGCCGTGCTGCCGTCGGGCGAGAAGAAGGACTGACTCAGTTCCTCGCGGCGGGGAAGGAGGCGGCACGTAAAATGCCCTCCATGGCCAGCTTCCTGCAACGCATCTTCCGCCGCCCCGACTACAAGTCCGACGTCACCCAGTTCATCGAGCAGCTGAAGGCCGACAAGCCCCAGATCGAGGCGCAGCAGCGTGCCGGCCGCGCGCTCTGGTGGGACAAGCACCTCGATCGCGAGCAGCTGGCCGACTGGAAAGACGCCAAGGTGGCGGCCAAGCCTTACGCCTACGGCGACGACCCGCGCCGCCCGCGCTAGGTCCGTGGACGCCAGCGAAACCGTCCTGCCCGAGCTGCCCGAACCGCCGGCAGCCGAGGAGACCGGCCTGCCGCAGGTGGTGGACCAGGTGGCGCTCGCGCGCCTGTACGGCGAGCCGCTGTTCGCCCTGCCGCAGGACCTGTACATCCCGCCGGATGCGCTGGAGATCTTCCTCGAGGCCTTCGAGGGCCCGCTGGACCTGCTGCTGTACCTGATTCGCAAGCAGAACTTCAACATCCTCGACATCCCGATGGCGGCGGTGACCCGCCAGTACCTCACCTACGTCGACGAGATCCGGGTGCGCAACCTGGAGCTGGCGGCCGAGTACCTGCTGATGGCGGCGATGCTCATCGAGATCAAGTCGCGCATGCTGCTGCCGCCCAAGAAGACGGCGGAAGGCGAGGAGGCCGAGGATCCGCGCGCCGAACTGGTCCGGCGCCTGCTCGAATACGAACAGATGAAGGCCGCGGCCTTCCGCCTGAACGAGATGCCGCAGATGGGACGCGACATCCTGCGCGCGCAGGTCTACATCGAGCAGTCGCTGCAGCCGCGCTTCCCCGACGTGAGCATGTCCGACCTGCAGGAAGCCTGGCGCGACATCCTGCGGCGCGCCCGGCTGGTGCAGCACCACAAGATCACGCGCGAGGAACTGTCGGTGCGCGAGCACATGAGCATGGTGCTCAAGAAGCTGCAGGGCCGCCGCTTCGTGGAGTTCGAACACCTGTTCGACCCGGCCAAGGGCGCGCCCGTGCTGATCGTGACCTTCATCGCCACGCTGGAGCTCGCCAAGGAGACGCTCATCGAGCTCACCCAGGCCGAAGCCTACGCACCGATCTACGTGCGCCTGGCGTACCACAGCGCATAGAACGACGACGACCGGGGACCCCGCCTTGAGCCAGGCCAGCCCGCACGATTTCGACATCATCATCGTGGGCAGCGGCCTCGCGGGCCTGTCCGCCGCGCTGCACCTGGCGCCCACGCAGCGCGTGGCGATCCTCACCAAGCGTTCGATGGGCGACGGCTCCAGCGGCTGGGCGCAGGGCGGGATTGCCGCGGTCATGGACCAGGCCGACAGCTTCGACGCGCACGTCGACGACACGCTGGTCGCCGGCGCCGGGCTGTCCGATCCGGCGGCCACGCGCTTCGTCGTCGAACATGCGCCGCAAAGCGTTGCCTGGCTGCAGCAGCTGGGCGTGCCCTTCTCCGAGGAGGGCGGCCACCTGCACCTCACGCGCGAGGGCGGCCACAGCGCGCGCCGCATCGTGCACGTGACCGATGCCACCGGTGCCGCCGTGCAGCAGACGCTGATCCGCCGCGTGAACGAAGCGGCCAACGTCACGGTCTTCGAGCAGCACATGCTGGTGGACCTGATCACGCCGGCCAGGCTGGGGACGCCGGGGCCCAACCGGTGCCTGGGCCTGTACGCGCTCGACGAGCGCACCGGCCAAGTCCTCACCTTCCGCGCGCCGCAGACCATCCTGGCCACCGGCGGCGCGGGCAAGGTCTACCTGTACACGACCAATCCCGACACGGCCACCGGCGACGGCATCGCGGCCGCCTGGCGCGCCGGCTGCCGGGTGACGAACATGGAGTTCATCCAGTTCCACCCCACCTGCCTGTACCACCCGCACGTGAAGAACTTCCTGATCTCGGAAGCCGTGCGTGGCGAGGGCGGGCGCCTGATGCTGCCGGACGGCACGCGCTTCATGCCCGACCACGACCCGCGGCTGGAACTGGCGCCGCGCGACGT